>DATIWA010000346.1:0-2430 GCA_035465515.1 Candidatus Limnocylindrales bacterium
TGGCCGCGCCGGGCGTGCAAGTGGTCTTTAACGGCGATTCCAATACCGTGCACACCGTGACCAGCCTCATTTTCCCCACCGGCTCGACCGGCATGCCGTTCGACTCCGGCACGGTGGCCAATGAGACTCAGGTCTCAGTCACTCTGACCACGCCGGGTTTGTACGTCTTTACGTGCAAAATCCATCCTTATATGTTCGCGGCCGTGATCGTGGATGATCCCGCAACCCCGGGCCTGGACCTGGGTGAAAACATCAGCCTGGTGACCGGCGTGAGCGTTCCCACCAGCAGTGATCTTGCCACGCGGCTGCTGCGGACTTTCTTCATCGCCACCAATCCCGCCAACTGGCAAGACCACACACAAGCCACCTGGCACATTACGTATCCCAGTGTTCCGGTGCGGATTACCGGCGGGGCCGTGGTCAACCTGGCCGACGTGCTCAACGCGCGCTATGGCAACGACCTGCCCATGGCCAAGCCATTCAATCCGGCAACGCCGGGGGTAGGCGAAGTCTGGGTTGACACCCAGTTTGAACTGACGGCGCACAAAGACAAACCCGGGACCACGACAGCGATCAGCACGCGCACCTGGAAGCCGCTCCGCAAGGTTGCGCTGCCGCAGATTGACCTGAACAATCCTCACAACATGTGGACCGACCGCGACCAGAAGCTGATCTACCAGACCATGTGGTTTGACAATCGCATGGCCGTGTTCGACCGCAAAACCGGCAAGCTGGTCCGGGACGTCACTGTAGGCCCGGCGCCGTCCCACGTGATGACCCGCACGGACACTGACAATCTGCATGTGGCGCTGGACGGAGAAGAGAGCCCGTTCGCCGTAGTGGAGCTTACGCCCGGCGGAGCGGAGATTGAGCGCCGGATCAACATTGAGGCCGGCCATCCGCACGCGCACTGGATGGGGCACGACGGAAAGACCATGGTCACGCCCAACACCTTCAACAACACCTCCACGATTTTTGACTTCAACCTCGATGCGGTGCGTGGAAGCCTTGTTCCGACCGGCAATCTTCCCATTGCCACCGGCATGATGCCCGATGAGAGCAAGTACTATCTCGACAACTTCCTGGACAGCAGCATGCAGGTGATTGACACCAAAACCGGGGGGACGCTCAAGACGATCAGCCTGCTGGCCAACTACGATCCGATCAGCGGCGCCGTTACCGGGCCGGTGGGCGCGCTGCCCATTCAAACTCCCGTCAGCCCTAACGGCACCGCGGTGGTCACGGCAAACATCCTTACCGATACCATCACGATCATTGACACCAAAACCGACACACTGGTCGCGGCACTGGCCTGCGACGCCGGATGCCATGGCGTACAGTTCGGCGCCAAGCGCGGCGGCGGCTACTACGCCTACGTGAGCAGCCAATTCTCCAACACAGTGGAAGTCGTGGACATCGATCCCAACCACGACGGCAACGTGGCGGAAGCCAAGGTTGTGGGGCGCATTCTGTTGAACTCGCTGCCTTCCACCAAAACCGACGACCAGATCATCGGCAACGCCGGCATGGGCGGACAGGGAGTGCTCCCCGTCCCGGTTGTTTACAACGGATGGGTGCAGAACCTGCCGCAAAACTTCAAGGCCAAGCTGACGCCCAGCCAGCGCAACCCGTTCCCGCAGCAGTAAGCTTCATCCTCCCCCAACACAAAGGCCGCTTCCTTCGGGGAGCGGCCTTTTTTTGAGGGCCTTCAAGTCTGCGGAGCTATTGCGCTGCAATCAATTCCACATCGAAGATCAGCGTGGCATTCGGCGGGACCACTTTTCCCATCCCGGCCGCGCCGTACGCAGCCGCGGGCGGCACTTTCAGGTGCCGCCTGCCTCCCACCTTCATTCCGACCAGCCCTTCATCCAGACCTTTGATGAACAAGCCCGCTCCGAGCTTGAATTCCGCTGCTTCATCCCTGTCCTGTTTGCTGTCAACCTGTTTGCCGTCCGCCAGCCAGCAGGTGTAAAGGATACTGACTTTTTTGCCCGCCACTGCTTCCGCCCCTTTGCCGGTCGTCACGTCCCAGTACTGCACGCCGGAAGGAGTAGTTTTCGGCGGGCCACTGACCTTTGCAGGGGTGGAGGCCTTCACAGGTGTGGCCGTTGCCGCAGGGCCGGCCGTCGTCTTTGGGGAAGTCCCCGGCGCACCCGGTTTGCTCGCCTGCGCCAACATGTATGCCGCGCTGATCAACACAGCACCTAGAAAGATGTATCGCCTCATCGCCGATTCATGCTCCTGATTGTTTTTTTTTGAAGTGCATCATAGCACTAAGAAGCCCCAGACCCGCCTGGTTGCCGGCCTGAGGTTCCCGGCGTCCAGTATTGCGCCGGTTTCTGCCACCGGCGTCCTCTCTGAGGTTGCGATTCCGGATTGTGACGGCCCCCTCTAGTCCAGCCTCGCTTCGGCTATCACGGCATCTTTCGT
>DATIWA010000347.1:0-8389 GCA_035465515.1 Candidatus Limnocylindrales bacterium
CGTAACGCTCGTAAAGCTCCGACTCTTTTTCCGGACACCTGGTCTCGCCCTTCCAGCTCCCGCACACCTTATTGTCCAGCAGATCATAGGCTGCCAGGTCCGCCCATCGGGTGCGCGGGAATTTTTTCATGAGCAAATGCATGGTGTCTTCATCGATCTCGTCGCGGCTGTCCGGACTCATCTCACGCGCGGAGGGCCGGGAAAAGACGCCGGCTTTCTCCAGTTGCCAGCGGAGATCGGCGGCGCGCCACAGGGCCTCGCCGGCCAGGGGTGAAGCGGGGAAGTATTCATACAGGCGATAGTAGAGCCGCATGGCGTCTTCCGCGGCGTGCCTGAGTCCGGAGTCGGCATCGCGTTCGGCGTTGACGGCCTCGCCGAAAATGATCTGGTCGCCGTTGGGGGTGGAAGGAGTGATCACCAGCCGGCCATCAATCCATCCGGAAATTGTTTTTGGGGCTGAATAACTGTTGTCTCCCATGGTGACCATGATGTGCGCCCAGGGTTTGCCCTCGATGTTCGACCGGCCCATCAGGAACGTGTCGCGCCCGCGCGTGGGCCGCGCCACCTGCGCGGCGCTGCTGTCGGGAGAAACATACATGACGCCTTGCTGAAGAATGGTGCCGTGCTCCGTGTCTTCCGCAAAGGCAGCGCATGCGGACACCACCAGGGCGATCAACGCAAGCCGCTTCCAGCACGTCGCCATAGATACTCCTGCCGCGCGATTGCGCAGAGTTACTCCACTCCGCCGCCGTAGAGTGGAATGTTCTGGTCCAGTTTATAGATCAAGTCCATGGCGCGGGGCTTCCAGTCAGTCCGGGCAAACTGGTCCAGCACCTCGTGCGCCACGCTGAGCGCCTTCTGGTGCGCTGCGCTGCTCTGGGCCTTGTCGCCGTTGATGCGGAAGATATCCGCCACCACGCCATATCTCCATGCGGCCTTGTAAAGGGCCTCCGCCGCCTTCGGTGAGCGCGGGTGCTCGCGCGCATAGCTCTCATAAATCTGCGCTTCGTTCTGCGGACAGGTGGCCAGCCCCTTCCAGTCGGCGCAGAGCTGGTTGTCAATCATCTCGTAGGCGGCCAGGTCGGCCCACTTGCTCCCGGGAAACTTCTGCACCACCGCCTTCATGAAGCTGTCATCCACGGGCGTTTTGCCCCTGCCCTTTTCAATTTGCCAGCGAATGTCGGCGGAGCGCCACGCGGATTCGCCGGCCAGCTGTGAGCCGGGAAAGAGTTCCGCCACGCGCTGGTAGAGCCGCATGGCATCCTCCGCAGCGCCTTTGCGTCCGCCTCGCTGCTCGGCCTGGTGCTCGGAGTTGACGGCCTCGCCATAGACGATCTCAGCACCGTTTTGTGTTGACTCGGCAACTACGGGGCCGCCCGGCAGCCAGCCGGTGAGTTCCCGCATCGGCTCGCCCTGATTGCCGCCAATCCTGGCAGCTACTTTCACCCAGGGAACGTTCGAATCAGGCGATTGTGCGCCGCTGCGTTCGAGGACTGTGAGATCCACGCCGCGATCAAGATGCCCAAGATTATTGGAATTGGCGGAAGAACCGGCGTAAAGCGTGGCCTGGCGGATCAAAGTCCCGCGGTCCTTGCTGGCAGCCGACCCCAGGGTGGCGACAAGCGCGAGGACCAGCGTGAGTTGCATCCGTTTCATGGAACTAAATGGCACCGGTAAGGATCTCTGTAAAAAGTTGTGGCTCAATATTACCGCCACTGACCACCGCCACCGAGTTGGGTGAGGCGGGAATCTCGTGGGCACGGAACATGGCAGCCGCGGTGGTTACCGCACCGCTTGGCTCGGCCAGGATCCTGGCATTGAACAGCAGATGCCGCATGGCCTGTTTGATCTCGTCTTCTTTTACCGTGACGATCGCATCCACATACTTCCGGATGTGCTCAAAATTGACCGGCCCCACGCTCTGGGTGCGTAAACCATCGGCCAGAGTTTTCCCGGCGCTTTCGGCGCTTACGAATTGAATCCGGCCGGTGCGCAGACTCGCCTGGGCGTCGGCTGCCAGTTCCGGTTCCACGCCGATGACGATGGCCTGGGGCCGCAGGGTTTTGATCGCCGTGGAGATGCCGCTGATCAGGCCGCCTCCGCTGACGGGAACCAGCACCACTTCCAGATTGCCGAGGTCGTCAACGATCTCCAGTCCGATGGTCCCCTGGCCGGCGATGATCTTTTCATCGTTGTAGGGCGGCACAGGAACCAGCCCGTGTTCTTTCTCCAGCTCTTCAGCTTTGCGGATGCGGTCCTCACTGGCCGGGCCCACCAGAACAACTTCAGCGCCCAGCGCGCGTGTGGCTTCTATTTTGACCTTAGGCGCGACGCTGGGGATCACGATGGTGGCTTTCACACCCAGGGCGCGTGCTGCATAAGCCACGCCCTGCGCGTGGTTTCCGCTGGAGTGCGCGACCACGCCGCGCCGGCGCTCCTCCAGCGTAAGCGAGTTGATTTTGTTGTAGGCGCCGCGCAGCTTGAATGAACCGATGGGCTGAAGGTTCTCCGGCTTGACGAAAATTTGCCGGCCATCCGGAAGCTTGCAGGCGACCAGCGGGGTGCGGACAGCAACGCCTTTGAGAACGGAACGGGCCGACTGAATATCGCTGAGATTTACCATGAGGCTGCTTGCGATATTATCAACTGCCGGGCATCCGATGAAAGTCGCGCGGCGGAGTTTGAACGGTTCCTGGGGGACCGCGCCGGCCGCCGCCAGGCCCTGCCGCTCCCCAGTTCCCTGGTTTCCGTCAGGACCCGGGCAAAGAAGTCAATCAACTGCCATTTATCGTAGCGGCTCTCGCTTTTACCCTCGTTAACGTGGGTAAGCGCTTTGCTGATCAGCGTCCGTTTCAGGCTCGCTTTCGGGACATCACGCTCCAGCCAGAGAGTTTCGGCGGGCGGAATAATGTTGTCGGCGGAGCCGTGAAGGAGATAGACATCTGTCGTCAGGTCTCCCAGCTTGCCATGAGGCGATACCGCATCGATCTCTGCATGGTGGAGCTGGATTTCATCCAGGAATACCTGCCGGAGTTGCTCGTGATGGTGGAGCAGCAGATCCATTTCCTGTTTGCCTTGCGGGCTGAGCGCCTCCGCTATCTTCATGGCGTCCGGCTGCTCCCAGAGCCATTGCCGCAGTGCCTCCCGCGCAATGGGGACGTCCGGGGCGCTGAAAAAGTCTTCCAGATGGGCATACGCCAGCACCAGCATGCCGTATTCGTGCGCCTGGAATGGAGTTTCTGTGCCGTCCGGATTCAGCACCATATTGGTAGCGAAAAAGCGGGCGACGCGGTTCAAGTCATCGTGCGCGCCCACGGCCAGAACGTATCCGATGCTGTCGCGATAATCAGGCCTGGCGGCGGCCATGAGCGCAAGGCCGCCGGCAAAACTCAACCCAATTACACCGACTTTCTGGCGCATCGCCGTGCTCAGGATTACCACGGACACGCCGATGGTATCCACGGTCCGGGGAGTGACGCGGTAGTCAGCCAGGTCCTGAAGTTCCGGCGTCATCACCTCCACTCCGGCGCCGGCAAGGGCGCGGGAGAAGCTGATCAAGCGCGGGTCGTCAATTCCCAGATGATGCACCCCATGCAGCAGGACAATCCCGCCGGAACGGGCTTTGGTCCGCGGAATATACAGACGAAACGTCAATGTTCCCTGGCTGGTAAGCGCCTGCCCATTCTGTTCGGTGAAGGGGTCGGCGGCAAAGCTGGCGAGGAAATCATGCGCCTGGGGGTTGGCCAGTCGATGCAGCACGGAGATGGCGCGCAGGTGGGAGTCCGCCAGGCGGCGGGCCACCAGGGCGCCCAGGATGACGAGCAGGATGATCAGAAGAATGTACGTGAGTTTTCGCGAGCCACGCGTATCGCGCACTAGATCTCCAGGATCACAGGCATAATCAGGGGCCGGCGTGAGGTGGTCTTCACGATAAACCGCTTGAGGTCAGCGCGGATCTTCTCCTTGATGACTCCGTAGTCGGCTTTTTCCTCGGCTGTGGAGTTGTCCAGAGTGGTGGCGATAAGACGCCTGGCCTCATTGACAAATCCATTTTCCGTGCCGGCGGCGAAGCCGCGCATGACAATCTCGGGAATTGATTCTACTGTGCCTGTCAACTTATTGATGGCGATAATGGGGAGCACAAAGCCGTCTTCGCTGAGATGGCGGCGGTCCTTGATGACCAGATCTTCCACCACTTCGCCGCGCGAGCCGGAGTCAATGCAGATCCGGCCGACGGGGACTTTATCAACCTTGCGCACGCCAAGCTCGTCGAATTCAAGCACGTCACCGCTCTCCATCATGAGCACCTGACCGACCGCTCCATGCATGGAGCGGGCCAGATCGGCGTGGATGCGAAGCTGGCGGTACTCGCCATGGATGGGAATAAAGTAGCGGGGCTTCACCAGGTTCATAATCAGCTTCAGTTCGTCCTGGCTGGCGTGGCCGCTCACGTGAACCGGGGGCGTGGAGCCGTCTTCATAGATCACGTCGGCTTCGCGGCGGAACAGGTGATCGATCATCCGGTAAATGCCTTTTTCATTGCCCGGGATGATGCGCGAAGAGAGCACCACGGTGTCGCCGTGCTCGATCTTTGCGTGCTTGTGGTTGTCCACGGCGGCGCGGGAAAGCGCGGACATCGGCTCGCCCTGGGTGCCGCTGATCAGAACGCAGACCTGCTGCGGCTGATAGTCCTTGATCTGGCCCGGATGGATGAGAAGGCCTTCCGGCACCTCGATGTAGCCGAGGTCCATGGCGATGTCAGAGGCTTCAGAGATGGAGCGGCCCACCAGCGCCACTTTGCGCCTGTACTCCCGCGCCAGTTCCATGGCCAGCTTGATGCGATGGATGGACGAGGAAAAGCAGGAGATGAAGATGCGGCGTTCGGCGCGAGCAAAAATCTCGTCAAAGCGGCCGCGCACCGCGCGCTCGCTCGGCGTGTAGCCGCGGCGCTCCGCGTTGGTGGAATCCTGGAGCAGCGCCAGCACGTTGCCTTCCTTGCCGTATTCGGCGAAGGTGTGCAGGTCAAAGAGGCGGTTGTCGGTCGGGGTGGGGTCCACTTTGAAATCGCCGGTGTGGATCACCACTCCCAAAGGCGTGTGAATCGCCAGCGAAACGCAGTCCACCAGGCTGTGCGTTACCTGGATGGGATTGATGGTGAACGGCCCGAGGTTGAACCGCGTGCCGGCGCGAATTTCGCGCAGATCGGCATCGTCAAGCAGTTCGTGCTCTTCAAGCTTGTTTTCGACCAGCGCCAGTGTGAACTCTGTCCCAAAGACGGGGACGTTGAGTTCATTCAGGATCCAGGGCAAGCCGCCGATGTGGTCTTCATGTCCGTGCGTCAGGACAATGCCGCGGACCTTTTCGCGGTGCTCCAGCAAATAAGTGATGTCAGGGACCACGATGTCCACTCCGAGCAACTCGGATTCGGGGAACATGAGGCCGGCGTCAATAACGATGATGTCTTCGCCCCAGCGCACGGCCATGCAGTTCATTCCGAACTCGCCGAGGCCGCCAAGGGGCACCAGGTGCAGCTTTCCCGCAGGCATATTCTATTTCGATGCTATCAGAGAAGCGGGGTATAAACGACTTACGCCGGTGCAGCGCTACTTGGCTATGGCGTCGAGCACGGCCGGGGAAGAAGTTTCCCTGCCAAATTCGCCTTCCCAGCGCGCCACCACTGCCGTTGCGAGGCAGTTGCCCAGGACGTTGGTGGCGGTGCGCGCCATGTCCATTAACTGGTCAACGCCCAGAATCACGAATACCGGCCACACCGGCAAGTGGAAGGAATCCACGGTCCCCAGCAGAATCACCAGCATGGCCCGCGGCACCCCTGCCACGCCTTTGCTGGTCAGCATGAGGGTGAAGACCATGATCAGTTGCTGGCCGAAGGTGAGGTGAATTCCGGCAGCCTGGGCCACGAAAATGGAGGCCAGCGAAAGATAAAGCGTGCTGCCGTCCAGGTTGAAGCTGTAGCCTGTCGGCATCACGAAAGCGACAATTGGCCGGGGAACCCCGAAGGCCTCCATGGATTCCATGGCGCGGGGCAGGGCGGCTTCAGAGCTGGCGGTGGCGAATGCGATGGAGACGGGTTCGGCGACCGCATGGATGAATTTCCTGAGCGGCACCCGGGCGATCAGGATTACCGGCAGCAACACGCATACAAGAAAGACGGCCAGAGCCGCATAGAGCGTGGCCAGCAGTTTGAGCAGGTTCACCATAACGCCGAAGCCCATGGTTCCCACGGTGTAGGCTATGGCCGCGCCCACACCAACCGGAGCCAGGAGCATGACGACGTTGGTGAACTTGAACATGGTTTCCGAGAGGCTCTCGCAAAACCGCAGCATGGGCTGTCGTTTGGATTCGCCGACCAGGGCCAGCGCGATTCCAAAGATGATGCTGAAAACCACGACCTGCAAGACCTGGCCTTCGGCAACGGATTTGGCGATATTTTCCGGGAAAATGTGCAGAATTACGTCCGTGGCCTTCTGCGGCTGCGTTGCGATCTGCGCGGCTGCGGCATTGGCCGGCGGCGTCACCCTGGCGCCTGCCTGCGAGATATTGATTGCCGCCAGCCCGATGAAAAGGGCGATCGTAGTGATGATTTCGAAATAGAGAAGGGCCTTGATGCCCATCCTGCCAACCTGCTTCAAGTTGGCGTGTCCGGCGATGCCCACGACCAGGGTACCGAAAATCAGCGGGGCGACAATGGTCTTGATCAGCCGGAGAAAAATGGAACTGAGCACCTGAAGATGGGCGGCGGCATGGGGGAAGTCGTAGCCGATTTCAGCGCCGATCAGCATGCCGGCGAAAATCCAAACCGTAAGGGAGCGGCGGGTCCAGGCGTACGCGCAGAAAGCAAGCAGCGCGATCCAGCGCACTGCGAACGGGAACGCCGGGCTGATTGAGGCGCTGAAATAATGCCCGAGGGCCCAGAGCACAGCGGCCAGACCGGTGAGGACAAGGAAAGCCAGCAAGAACTTGTTTTGACCCGGGTTTTTCATCGCCATACGTTTACCGCAGCAGGTCCTCCAGCGAGATGGAACTCTGGGTCTTTTCGTCGCGATACTTTACGATGACCGGCGTGTACAACGAAAGCCCCCATTCGGAGGCCTTGCCCCTGGTCACCGCACGAGAGCCGGGCACGACCACGGCGTTCTCCGGAATCACCAGCGGCGTTTCTGCCGTGGAGCGATAGACCTGCTCGCGCACAATGTCATAAACCGGCGTGGCCCGGGTAAGGATGGTTCCAGCGCCAAGCACAGCGCCTCGCAGCACCTGCGTGCCTTCGTAGATGCCGCAGTTGCCACCCACCAGAACGTCGTCCTCAATGATGACAGGTGAGGCGTTCACCGGCTCCAGCACGCCGCCTATCTGTGCCGCGGCGCTCAGATGCACGCGCTTGCCGACTTGCGCACAGGAACCTACCAGGGCGTGCGAGTCAATCAGCGTGCCCTCATCCACATACGCGCCGACGTTGACATACATCGGCGGCATACAGATCACGCCCGGGGCGAGGTAAGCGCCCTGCCGCACCGACGAGCCTCCGGGCACAACGCGGATCTTGTCTTCCACGTGGAAGCGGCGGGCAGGGAATGTGCTCTTGTCCACGAAAGAGAGTGGCCCGCCACCGCCCATCTCTTCCAGTTCGCCCAGGCGGAAGCCCAGCAAAATGCCCTGCTTGACCCAGGCATTGACGGTCCACTGACTTGCCTGGCGCTCGGCGGCGCGGATTTCACCGCGCGTCAGCGCTTCACGGAATTCCTGGAACACCTGGCGCGCCTGCGCGGTCCTCGCCGGATCGAGCGCGCTTTCCGAGTAGAGCGTTACGATATCGGCCTGAAGTCTGTGCATTCCCCTCATCTAAGATCAAGCGCATCAATCGCCGTAGTGCCGGAGTATACCTGCCGAGGCTTCCAGCAGCAAAGCTTTTGCCTGCATCTGATTATGGTATGGACATCCTGCAACCCCTGCTTGGAAAGACGCTGGTCCTGGTGGCCCACCCGGATGATGAGGTAATCACCTGCGGCGCGCTTTTGCAGAAGATGCGCGAAGCCGTGGTCGTGTTCGCGACCGACGGGGCCCCGCGGGACGAGTATTTCTGGAAGCCGTATGGGTCGCGCGAGGCCTACGCCGCAGTCCGGCGGCGGGAAGCGCACGAGGTGTTGACCATGGCCGGCTCTACGGCGCTTTTCCTGCCGGATTCCGTGCCGGATGGGATCGCCGACCAGGAGTTGTTCAAGCGGCTGCCGCATGCCGTGGAGGCGTTTACCGGGATGGTTGAGGAGCACAGGCCGGATTGCCTGCTCACACTGGCGTATGAAGGCGGGCATCCGGACCACGACAGCGCCTGTTTCATTGCTGCAAGGGCCGGTGCTGCGATGGGCGTGCC
>DATIWA010000348.1:0-12701 GCA_035465515.1 Candidatus Limnocylindrales bacterium
CCCTGGGAATACTGGGCGACATGGCGCTCCAGCCGGGGATCAAGGCCGACGCGGCGGATGGCCTGTTCGAGAGGAGCGTCCGAGGCGATGCCATAGAGCTGGGCGAAGAAGCGGAGGTTCTCCATGGCGGAAAAATCTTCATAGAGGAGAGGAGCGTGGGCCATGTAGCCCATCTGGGGGCGGGCGTCTTTGTGGTTGAGTCCGAAGACGAGAACCCGGCCTTCCGTGGGCTCATTGAGGCCGGCGATGATGCGCAGCAGGGTGGATTTCCCGGCGCCGTTTTCGCCGCGCAGGACGTAAAAGCGGCCGGCATCCAGCTCCAGAGAGACGTTTCTCACGGCAGCAGTGCGTCCGTAAACCTTGGAGACGTTTTCAACGCGGACGGGAACGGCGTCAGGATTAGTCAGCGGCGACCTCAGTAGCCCTTTGACTGCGGCGGAGCAGCAGCGGCAGTCCCATTCTGTGCCGGCGCATACTTGGAGGCGCACTTGGCCTGGAGCTGATTGGCGTGAAAGACGCCATCCTTGCCGAAATCACCAATGGCCAGGGCCTGGGCGTTGTCCTTGAACGTATCGGGCGGCGGTTCAGAACCTTTGTAAACCACGGGCAGGGTCAGGCCATCTTCCACCAGAGTGAACTGGGCATGCGTGCCGCTCTGCTTGATGGTGCCGGGCTGCACAAAGCCGGAAACGCGGAGGTGCTTGGAATAAGCGCCATCTCCCATGCCGCGCAACTCTTTGATGGTGACGTAAAAGCTCTGGCTTTCCTTGACGCCGGTATAGGCGAGATAGCCGAGCGAGAGAACGATGATGGTGATCGCTGCGCCGAACTTGAGAACCTTGCTTTTATGCTGCGACATACAATTCAAAGGTTAGTCCCGCCATCAAACGGGGTCAAGGGGTTAGCAGCAACACCTGTGACGGATGTCACGTGTTGAGTTTGGACGCGTATAATGATGAGTTTGCAGAGCTTTTAAGGTGAATCCATGAGCGCAGAAAACGGCCACACGACGCAACCGATAAGCAAGCCAAGAGAAGAATGGATAAGCCGTCGCCGGGCGGAAGCAGGCAGGAGCGGCGATGAGAATGTTTCGCAGATGCATTACGCCCGCAAGGGCCTGATTACGGAAGAGATGATGTACGTCGCTGAGCGGGAAAAGCTGGCCCCGGAACTGGTGCGTGACGAGGTGGCCGCGGGGCGAATGATCATTCCTGCCAATATCAACCATCCGGAACTGGAGCCGATGGCGATTGGGGTGGCGTCGCTGTGCAAGATCAATGCGAACATCGGGAACTCTGCCATCACGTCGAACGTGGATGAGGAACTCCGCAAGCTGCATACCGCGGTGCACTTTGGCGCCGATACGGTCATGGACCTGTCCACTGGCGGCGGCATTCATGAGATCCGCGAGGAGATTCTGCGGCACTCGCCGGTGCCGATTGGCACGGTGCCGATCTACGAAGCAGTCTCGCGGGTGAAGCGCATTGAAGACCTGAACGCCGACCTGATGCTGGAGGTCGTTGAAGAGCAAGCCCAGCAAGGCGTCGATTACATGACAATCCATGCGGGGGTCCTGGTCCAACATCTGCCTCTGGTATCCAAGCGCATCACGGGTATTGTGAGCCGGGGCGGCGCGATCATGGCCCAGTGGATGGCTCACCACCACAAGCAAAACTTCCTTTACGAGCGCTTTGACGACATAACGAAAATCATGAAAAAGTATGACGTCTCCTACTCTCTGGGCGACGGCCTACGGCCCGGCTGCATTGCCGATGCCAGCGACGAAGCCCAATTCGCCGAGCTGCGCACCCTGGGCGAGTTGACGAAGAAAGCATGGGAGCACGACGTCCAGGTCATGATTGAAGGCCCCGGTCACGTGCCGCTGGACAAAATCAAAGAGCAGGTGGACAAGGAAGTGGAGTGGTGCTACGGCGCGCCGTTTTACACCCTCGGCCCGCTGGTCACCGACATCGCCCCCGGTTACGACCACATCACCTCCGCCATTGGTGCGGCGATGATCGGCTGGCATGGCGCATCCATGCTCTGCTACGTCACCCCGAAAGAGCACCTCGGCCTGCCCAACGAGAAAGACGTTAAGGACGGCATCATCGCCTACAAGATTGCCGCCCACGCCGCCGACGTCGCCCGCCACCGCCCCGGCGCGCAGGACCGCGACAACGCCCTGAGCTACGCGCGCTACACCTTCGACTGGGAGAAGCAGTTCGCGCTCTCGCTCGATCCCGAGACCGCGCGCTCCATGCACGATGAGACGCTGTCGGACGACTATTACAAGGAAGCCAAGTTCTGCTCCATGTGCGGCCCCAAGTTCTGCTCCATGAACTACTCGCAGAAAGTTGACGAGTTCAACAAACGGGTTTACGGAGTGGAGAAGAAAGACTACTCGCAACTGGTGGAGAAGATTGCGGCGGTGAAGTAGAGCTGCCCGGGCAGAGAGCAGCTACTTTGGCCTGCTCTCCGGTGCCCGCTAATCCATATCTGAAATCCGCTTCAATCCCGCCTCGTTCCGCGTGGGCGCAGGTTTTTTCGCCTGCGCGCCAAAGTGCCGGATGGTGACATCGCTCCCGATAGACTCGGTCCTGGAACGTCGCGAGGCCGCTTTCGACTGGGCAAAGCGCCGCACGGTCACATCACTCTTATGCGCACGGGCGGTTGCGCCGGTTCGCGAAGGCGTGCCCGGCTTGGGCTTGGATGCCGTCCTGGAGCCTGCATCCGGCGTGATGGTGACGCCCGGTGCGCCGGTCTTCAGCGTAACCCCTCCGGTCTGGACCGTGACCCCCTTCGTTGCGGCGGATGGCGGCGGGACATCCAGGCTGTTGGAGAGGGCCGGACGCGCATGGAATGACGCCACAACCAGCCCCAGCACAAACAATGTGCACGCCGCAGCCACGCCCATCATCACGGCTTCCACCTGCGGGCTGAAGTTGCGGTCAGCCAGCGCCTTGATCCCCCGCAGCCTGGCAACCGCTCCGGCGCCGGCCTGTCTGGCGGCCCGTACCAATTCACGCGTGGGGGCGGCTGTTTCTTTCTGTGGCGGCGTCGGCTGGCTTTGCGTCAGGCCGCCGCGCTCTCGCAACAGTTCCTGCAAGCGGAGAGCCGCGGCTTCACGCGCAGCTTCCAGTTCGGCGGCGCGCTCCGCGGCCAGTGCCTTCTTCTTCTCCAGTTCCAGCAATTTCTGCTGGCGTTCCGCGCGCGCCTCTGTCCGTCGCGCTTCAAATTTCTCTTTATATTCCTTGCCCGCATGCCGCGCGGACTCCCAGGCCTCGCTGGAAAATGCCACGGCCGCCTCAAACGCCTGGGCCGATTTCACCGCCATCGAGTTCAGAAATTCTTTGCCTGACCTTGAGGTTTGTCCCTCGTGATCGTGCTCTGTCTCCGTCGGCGCTTCTTCCCGCCGGGTGTGCGAAGTCTGATTCTCGAAAACCTGGTCCTGGAAAGCCTCGCTCTGGAAAGAGTGGCTCGCCCAGGGCTGGTCGGGTACAACAGCGCCGTTTTCCATCGTGGGCCGTTCAGGTTCGCTCTGCTCCTGCCCGGCTTCCCGCAAAAACGGCTGGGAGAGAATATCAGTCGGCAACTCAACCATCGCCGGCGGGGCCGGCAACGTATCACCCGCAGCAGTCTGGCTCGCGGCTGCCCGGGCCTGGAAGGTTTCAGCCGCGCTCTCCGTTCTTGCTTCGGGCTGTCCCGCTTCCTCGCGATCAACGGCAGCCCCGGTAAGACTGACAGACTGCACAGCGCCCGGAGAGACCGCCACGTCGGCCGACATTCGCCTTGCCAGGTCTGAGGCGCGGCGCAGCGCTCCCGCCTGATTGCAGACCTCAAAATCAATCTCCACGTCGGCTCCTGGCCGCCCGCTTTGTTCCGGACCCAGGACCTCAACCGTGTAGCCGCGCTGCTTCAACTCTTCAGATAGAACTCCCGCGCGTTCCGGGAAACGGGTAAGAATTCGTGCCAGGGGCATGGGACCAGCTCCGCGAACCGAATATTTTTAGCGGACGGCGAGCGCGAATCACCGGGGCGGTTCGCACAGGCCTGTGCCATTGACAGGAGTGGCGTGTTACTTAGACGCAGATTATACGCGGAGGGGTGTCTCTAGGATAGTCCGATCTGCTATCGCTCGCGATTTTCGGAGCTTAATTGACTTCTGCGAAATCCATTCCATCGGCAAACTGCAACCCCGCGATCTGCCGCGCATGGAACTGCACTTCCAGATAAGCCTTCAGAATCGCAATGTGGATCGTTTCACGTTCCGCCGGGTTCGAGCACTCCGTCCGAATGCGGTCAAGCTCAAGGTAGCGGTCGTGCGCTTCTACGAATTTGTTGACGATCGTATTCATAGAATGATTGTTCTAGCTCTGAGCAGCCTCACGAATCGCTCAAAGACCTTAGAACCCTCCTTGGTATGCTCTAGGTGGGTAACGTTACTTTGATACCCTTACCTGCGCCCGCTTCGAGCATGGTTAGACTTCTACGCTTCGCAGGAAGGCCTTGCTGTGAGGCCTGTCACAAGTCTCGTTAGAGCGGGAATTGAACCGCAGGAAAACGAATTCGGAGACAACTGTCTCGAAGAACTTGCGGGAAATGACGCGCCCGGATAAACAAGGGCGATGGAAGAAAATGCTGGGTCTCGTTTGCTCGGGGCTTCTGCGGCGAAGGACGTCTTGCTCCACTTCTCCGCGCCTCTTCAGAAAATAGCGGTTCGCATCACCACACACCTGTCGCAGCGGACCGCCCTGGGCGGTGGCCCTCTAAAAGAGCGCTGAGCCAATCCATCCACGCTCGCTTTCCCGCCGAAAAGGACGGATTGGCTTTGTTCGATTCGCCGCGCCCCATTGCAAGCCTCGCGGTGATGCTTCAGGTTTTTTCGTCCGCGGGCCCGCCGGGTCTCTTTACTGCGCACCCTCCAGCACAGTCGCTGCCCTGTTCAGCGCCTCAGCCAGCAGATCCACCTCGTGCTGCGCAAGCTTCGCATCCTTGGCGTCAATGGCTTCATTCACTCCCGGAATCACCACCGCTGCGTACCCCGTGTACTGCCCCGGAGCGTAGATCGCATGCCGGAACCACGGACGGTTCGGCAGCCCTTGTTCCAGCAGCAGCGCGCGCTCCGCGCCTATCAGCGCCTGGTTCAGCCTGGCCGGGTCCTGCGGCGGATTTTTCTGCATGGCCAGCACCTTTGCCCCGGCATTGGTAAACCGCTTGGCTGCTTCTGAAGCCTTGCTGAAGTCCACGGCGTTCGCCGCCAGTGCATGCTTCGCCTTCTCCTGCGCCTGTTCGATGTATGCGCTGATCTCTTTCCCATACAGTTCGTAATCGTAGGGCAGCACGTCGGCTGAAGCCATATGCAGCGCCTCCAGCCCCAGCACCCGCGCCATCTCCTGCTCATACACAAACGTCGGATCGGCAAACTTCTTAAACCACGTGAAATCGTCAAACGTCGAGTGGTAAACCCCGTACGGCCCGCTCGATGTCATGTCCGTGGAAGGGATCCCCAGGTGCTGGATAAACACGCTGTAGTCTGACCCGCTGCCCAGGTCGCCCACCGGTACGTCGTTCTCTACTTTTGCGTTCGGCTTGCGCGTCTGATTGAAGTCCGGCGTATGCTGTTCCGGCTTGCGCATCTTGTCGTGTTTCCACACGTCATACAGCATCCCGCCCTTCGGACTTGGGATAAACTTCGTTACGT
Source organism: Candidatus Limnocylindrales bacterium (assembly GCA_035465515.1). Lineage (GTDB taxonomy): Bacteria > Acidobacteriota > Terriglobia > Terriglobales > Acidobacteriaceae > Angelobacter. The sequence continues at coordinate 5,702 of DATIWA010000348.1, forward strand.
CGCGCACAAAACCTTTTAGGCTCGGCACCGCCGAGGCATTGAAATCCGGCCCTGACACCGCCACGTCCAGGTTGAAGTAGGCAGCGGCGCTGGCCAGGTCCTTTTCGTGTTGCTCGCCCCACTCCGTGCTGCCGATCAGTCCTTCTTCCTCCGCGTCCCAGCTGGCGAACACCAGCGTGCGTTCCGGTTTCCATCCCTCTTGCAGAAGCTTGCTGATCCCATGCGCCGTCTCCAGCATGGCGGCGGTGCCGCTGTTCGGGTCCACCGCTCCATACACCCACGCATCGCGATGGTTGCCCACCACCACCCACTGGTCGGGATACTTGCTGCCGGTAATCTTCCCCACCACGTCCCAGATCGTGAAGTAGCGGTAGTCCTGCTTCAGGTGCATCTTTACTTTTACCGGCCCCGGGCCCACGTGATAGGTAAACGGCAGCGCTCCCTGCCAGTCGCGCGGTGACTCCGGCCCGCCCAGGTTCTCCAGAATCGGCTGCGCATCGCTGTAGGAAAGCGGCGTGGTCGGGATCTTCGGCATGCTCGTCGCTTTTTCCGGCGCAATGCGCTTTGAATCCGGCAGGCCAATCACCGACGCCACCCCCGGCGTCGTGGGGTCGCCCGGGTACTTGAACATATATTGGATGGACCCGCGCTGCACGCCGGTCGCCGGACGCCACGGCCCCTTGGGATACGCATCGCCCTTGAAGTACCCGTCGTCAATCGGATCGGAATAAATGATCACTCCCGCCGCTCCGTGCTCTTCCGCCACAAAGCTCTTCACCCCGCGGAAGTTCTGGCCGTAGCGCACCAGCACGATCTTCCCCCGGACATCTATGTGCATGTCTTCCAGCTTCTTGAAGTCCTCCGGCCGGCCGTAGTTGGCATACACCACGTCCGCCTCCACGTCCCCGGAAGGCGAGGAGCCGGTAAACGGCGTCACCACATGCGGATTGTCCTGGAACGGGTCGCCGTTCACGTGTTCCCGCGTCGGCCCGCTCATCTTTACTTCAGCCGGCGCCGTCACCTTCACGCTGATCTCCGCCGGCTGGTTCATCCACACCCGGTACTCCACGATCTCCGGATTCAGTCCCGCCACCTGGAACTGCTTCGCCACATAGTCCGCGGTCAGCCTGTCCTGCCCTGACCCGGCAATGTGCGGCAGCGCCGTCAGGATCTTCAAATGCTGCTCCGCCCGATGCGGGTCCGGCACAGCCAGGAATTTCTGGTCCCACTTGTATTGCCGGCTGAAATCGCGAAAGCCAAACACCTGCTGCGGCTCCGCCGCCTTTTCCACGCTCTGCTGCGCGGACATGGTAAGGACCAGCAGGACAAAGATGAGCATCAACCTGGCGCGTTTGACCATGGTTACTTAAGTGCCTCCTCGGGATGAGAACGAAACAAAAAAGCTTACACTATCAGAGAAGAATCTGTGCAGCCTGCGATGTCGAGGGCGATGCAGGAGAAGCGCTGCCGGGAACGGACGCAAAACCGGCGGAGCTTGTTCCTGGCGCTGGTATCGCAATGCCCTGAGCAAGCCGAAGGAACGAAGCGCCCTTTGGTTTGAATCCCCGGGCGTCCCGGGGCGACACCAAAGCAACATGGCCACCATCTCTGTCAATCCCGACGAAAAGCAGACCGCCTCACCCGCCCTCCCGGACACCGATGAAACCTCCGTCCTCCACGTGCCGCGCATCGCCAGCGCTCTCCGCCATCGCGACTTCCGCCTGTTCTGGACGGGAAACTTCCTCTCCAACATCGGCACCTGGATGGAAAAGGTAGCCACCGGATGGCTGGTGCTTCAGCTCACCAACTCCGCCTTCTGGCTCGGTGTGGTCGGCTTCGCTTCTTCCATTCCCATCCTGGTCTTCGCCCTCATCGGCGGCGTCGTTGCTGACCACGTGAACAACCGCAAGCTGCTCATGTTCACTCAGTCCGCCATGATGACCTTTGCCTTCGCCCTGTCGCTGCTCGCCTTCTTTCGCGTCATCAACGTCTACGAGATCGCCCTGCTGGCGCTCGGCACCGGCCTGGCCATGTCGCTCAACACCCCCAGCTATCAGGCCATGGTCCCGCGGCTCATCCCGCGTAAAGACCTCACCAACGCCATCGCCCTGAACTCGGCGCAGTTCAATATGTCGCGCGTCATCGGCCCCACCCTCGGCGGCTTTGCCATGGCGCTGTTTGGCGTCGCCGGCAACTTCTTCCTCAACGGCCTCAGTTTTCTCGCCGTGCTCTTCGCCCTGACTCGCATGAAGATCCCTGAGCGCCAGGGCCCGCCCTCCGAAGGCCATCTGTGGAACAGGCTTGAGCAGGGCTTCGCCTACGTCTTCAGCCACGTGCACATGTATCCGCTGGTGCTGCTCACCGCGATCGCCAGCCTGCTTGCCGTGCCCTACCTGACCTTTGTCCCTTACTTCGCCCGCGACGTCCTGCATTCAGACGCGCGCGGCCTGGGCCTGCTCATGGCCTGCAACGGCGTCGGCGCATTCTTCGGCGCCGCCACCATCGCCTGGATCGGCCGCGTCCGCCGCCGCGGTCACTTCGTGGTCCGCGCCGGTGTCGGCTTTTTCACCTCCATCATGCTCTTCACCTTCTCCACTAACTTCCTGCTCTCCGGTTTCTTCCTGATGTGCGCCGGTTATTTCATGATTACCATGGTGGCCACCGTCAACGCCCTCCTCCAGCACCTGGCGGAAGACCACATGCGCGGCCGCGTCATGAGCATCTATTCCACGGCTTTCCTCGGCCTGCCCCCGCTCGGCAGCCTCACCGCCGGCCTCCTCGCCCGCGTCATCACTCCCGCCCACGCCATCGCCGGCATGTGCGCCCTGGCCATGGCAGGCACCGTGGTTGTGTTTGCCGGGAAAAGAGAACTCCGGGAACTCGATTGAGAAAAACATCCCCAACGTAGCCGGCGGTCCCTGTTACCCCTCACCAATCCAAGCTTCGCTCAACTCGCCAGACCGCCAGACCTGCGATACCCCAGTCCCGCGCAGCGGGACGGTTCGTAGTAGCCCGCCGTTTCAACGGCGGGAAAACGTGCGTAAAAAGGGGAAAGTCCCCGCAGGGGACGACTGAAAAATCCGCATGATTTCAAATAACGCAAAACAACGGCTGTAATTTAAAATCCCCGCGCATGTCCCACACCTATTTCAGCTTGCTGGTTCATTGCGTATTCTCAACTAAAGAAAGACGTCCTCTGATTCCATCTGATCTCAAAACCACCCTCTGGCCCTACATGGCGGGCATCGCCCGGATGAACAAATTCAAGGCCCTGGCGGTAGGCGGGATGCAGGACCATGCTCACATCCTCCTCTCGTTACCCACGACAAGTCAGGTCGCAAAGGCCGTTCAACTGGTCAAGGGGGGCTCGTCCAAGTGGATCAACGACCACTTGCCTGCTAGATCTTTTGCATGGCAGGATGGCTACGCAGCATTCAGCATCGGCGTCTCCCAACTCCCCAATACAATCCGGTACATCAACAACCAGGAACGTCATCATGCCCGGATGACCTTCGATTCGGAATTATCAAAGATGCTCGAACGGCATGGAATCCAGCCCCATTCCGGGCCGCGCGATTGAAATCGCTCTTTCTCTCAATCGTCCCTGCCGGGACTGCTTGCCTTGATTGAACGATCTCCCACTGCCGCGCGTGGGCCTTCCGCCCTCCATCCTCCTGTCATGCTGTCCTGGGACGATCACCCCATCCTCCTGAACACTCTCCGCAGCTCAATCACCTCCAGGCTCTCCGGGCACTCCGGCCAATTGTGGATCCAGCACACGATCAGGTCGCACCCCTCCGCCGGATGCTTGTGCGCCTGGAAATTCCGGCTGGCAAACTCAAATTCGATCTTCACCCGCTGCCACCTGCCCGCCTCCACCTCGCGCATCGCCTCGCAATCGGGAAATTCCGACTGCATGCGCTCCACCTCGATTCCCAGCTTTTGCGCCACCATACCGAACACAAACACCACGCCTGCCTCATTCACCGGTTCGTATCGCAACCCGGCCACCGCCGACGGCGCTCCATAGATCGGACGGTCCAGTTTGATCTTTCTCCGGGCGCGGGCCCCGGTCGCGAACTCCGGCGTGCTCTGCATGTCCGGCATCCTGAAAGCTCCTTCCGCCGCCCGCTTCTCCCGCTCCGCGACCATCGCCAGCACGTCCCCCCACTTCTCTTCCGCTTCCTGCTCCCTGGCCCACGCGCGAAACGCTTCCGGCACGCCGCCCCATGACTTGCAGCGATCAATGAACGGGCGGATGCTGAACTGCCCCTCCTTCCGGTACTCGGTGATCGAAGGCAGCCTGCCCAGCTTGCGCGCGGCCCGCGCCCAGTCCTCTAGCAGCGACACCATCTCCAGCCGGTGCCCCGACCCTTTCGCCTCCACGCCCGCTTCCCGGAACGCATGGCCCATGCTGGCGAAGTATTTCTGTATCCAGAAGCGCGTCACCCGGGTCATCGCCCTCACTTCGGCATAGGTTGGCGTCCGGCCCAGTTTCTGCGCGCACGCCAGCAGGCAGGCTTTGACTTCTTCTTTCGTCATGGGAGGTCCTCGCAAATAAAAAACCCCGCCACATGGACGGGGTGAAATCGCATCTTTCTTTGTTGGAAAATCTATTGGTTGGTCTGTTCGGACTTGTGCCGTCCTCGGTGACAGACAGCTTCAACCCGTGTCACTCAATACGGCAGCTTCAACACGTGTCATTCCATACGACAGCTTCAACCCGTGTCATTCATACGACAGCGTCAACACGTGTCATTCCGTGTATGACGACAACGGCCTGAGTCAAGTCAAAAAAGAGCACACGAAGGCATTGGCGCTGGAAACGCAGTCAAGGGCGCCCGCTTTGGGCGTTCATCTTGACCCTTGACGGCGTTTCCAGCGCCCCCACAATCGAGCGGGGTTGGAAGCGAAGCGCCGTTGCTTTTAGCTGAGCTTCCAGCCTTCCCGGCAGGGTTTTGCTTTTGGTTTTTGCGCTCATGACCTTGGAGCTCGCAGCGTTGCTCAATCACTTTCTGTCGTTCCACCAACCATGTATTCGGTCTTTAACCACGACCATGATTGTCAGTGCAAACTCCCATCCTGCTCACGGCTGATGGGAGGCAGGGGGCCTACTCAAGCGCTCGGCCATGACTTCGGCCACAGGATGACTCTGGCTCCCCTGCGTGCGAACGACTTCTGGATAGGACTTCTCTGTGCGCGCCATCCAGTACAACCGCACCGCCAGCTTCCGGGCCACCGCCACCTTGGCCACGCCGTGGTGCTTCTTGGCCTTCAGTCGGGCATACATCCGGGCCAAGCTTTTGTCTCCTCGGGCGGCGCTGGCCGCCCCTTCCACCAGGAGATATCGTAAAAATGGGTTTCCTTGTTTGCTGATCGACCCCAGCCGCCGCCGCTGTCCGCTGGATTCCTCTGAAGGATTCAACCCCAGATAGCTCACCCAGCTGCGGGAGTCGGCAAACCGTTTTACATCTCCCATGGTCAGCACTGTGGCCAGAGAAATCACCGGCCCCACTCCCGGATGCGTCGCCAACCGCCGCGCTGCCTCACGCGCTTCGGCTTCTTGGGCCACCGCCAGGTCCAGAGGTCGAATCTTCTCTTCCAACTCCTGCAGCATCTCCAGCAAGGTGTCCCTTCGCTGCCCGGTCCACCGCTCCAGCTTCAGGCTGCGCAACAACTCCAGCCCAGCCTGGCTCCATAGCTTGCGTTTCTTCTGCCAGCCCTGGTTCAGAGCAATGTGTTGCAGCTGGTTCTTGATCCGTGTCCGCATCCGTACCAGATGCTGACGATGGATCAGCAACTGCCGCAGGTCTCGCTCCGCCACCGTCGGAACCCAGATCCGGGGAAAGCGGTTCTCCACCATCAGCTTCAGAATCAGCGCCGCGGCTCGCCGGTCATGCTTCTGCTTCCGCCCTTCTTGCCGGGCAATCGCAGCCGCATCCCCGATCCACATCTCATGTCGGCAGCCTGCCAGCACACTCTCAAACCAATCCATGTTTCCGCTGGCTTCGATTCCCACCACCACCGGTCCTTTCAGCTCCTCATAAAAAGCCCGTGCCTCCTCGGTATGCAGCAGCCGGCGTTCGACCAACTCGCCCGTTTCCTGGTCCAACATTGCGATCTGTTGGAAGCTCGGATGAAAGTCACAGCCTATATACTTCATATGCGGCCTCCTTCGTCTCGAGCTCTTCGGTCTTTAGCAAATCGAGTTTACTCGAGACGGTTTGGGGGCCGTTGTTCGTCATCCAATCAAGCGCCGCCTTTGCGCGAGGAATCGGCTCCGCGGGTGATGAATTGGAAGGATTTACCTCGCGCTACAACTTCGACATCCTGTTGCTTTGAAGAGTATTCCCAGGTGGCAACTGCACTGACGCGGGAAAAAGAACTCAAAAGATGGCGCAGGGAGAAAAAACTGAAGCTGATCCTCGGGGAGAACCCTGGCTGGGCGCTGGAACCGGATGCGCGACCCCGCTTGCGCAGGAAGCAAGCAGGCAAGGGCAGCGGGAGCAGATTCCTCGCGCAAAAGCGGCGCTCGGAAAGACACGGGGTTGAAGCTGCCGTATTCCGAAAACGCAAAGTACCTGCTGCTAATTCGGACGCCGGGAGGGTCGCCTGCCGATGCCGCAAATCCACCCTTTGCCGGACTCCACAATGGCCTGCACGTCCGTGAAACCGGCGTTTTCGAAGAGTTCGCGATGCTCATAAGCGGTCAGGAGCTTCATGCCCGATAACGCGGCGTATTTCTCGGCAAGTCTGGCTGTGGTGGTGTTCGCTCCTTTATAGACTTCCGTGATAATGATGAGCGAGCCGCCGGGCTTCAGGACTCTTACAATTTCGCGCATGCCGGCCGGCAAGTCAGGCCACCAGAAATGCGTTTCCACTGCGGTAACCAGATCAAACATCCCGTCGGCAAAGGGCAACTGAGACACAGAGCCTTCCCGAATTTCGACGCGGCCCATGCTTATCCATTCTCGATTTATTTTTCTGGCCACGGCGACGC
>DATIWA010000349.1:0-19958 GCA_035465515.1 Candidatus Limnocylindrales bacterium
CAATCGCCCAATTCGTCGGATCACACACCGGGCTGAGCAGCGTCGTGGTCCTCGCGTGGAAATTCGCGCAGTGGCCGGTGGCTGTGTTTTTCATCGTGCTGGCGTTCGCGCTGATGTACTACTGGGGGCCGGATGCCGACCAGCGATGGACGTGGATCACGCCCGGCTCGCTGTTCGGAGTGCTGCTGTGGATTGGCGCCTCCCTGGGATTCCGGATCTACCTGCATTTTTTCAACAGCTACAGCAGGACCTACGGCTCGCTGGGCGCAGTCATCATCATGCTCTACTGGCTGTTCATCACCGGGCTGGCGATCCTGATTGGCGGCGAGATCAACTCGGAAATAGAGAACGCGGCCGCCAGGCGCGGCCATCCTGAAGCCAAACAGGAAGGGAAAAAGGTCGCGTGACGAAAGCCGGCCCTTCCGGTTTGAGCAGGCTGCTGCTTACACCGGCAGCTTTTCGACGGCGGTACGGGTAAGAGCTGCCGCAGAAGCAAGCGGCAACTCAATCGTGACCAGCAGTCCATCATGCGCGTTTCCGGCGCGGATGGTCCCCCCATGAAGCTTCACGGTGCGGTCGGCTATGGAAAGTCCCAGGCCCACGCCGCCGCTGGAGCGCTCCCGGGCCTCACTCACGCGATAAAAAGGCTCGAAGATATGCTGGAGTTCCGAGTCAGGAACGCCGGGGCCATAATCACGGACTGTCAGCACGGCGGAGTCAAGGCGCGACTGCAGAGAAACTTCCACCGCTGATCCTTCCCGCGTGTACCGCAGCGCATTGCGGACCACGTTTTCGATGGCGCTGCGCAGCAGCTCGGATGAACCGCGCACCAGGCAGGGATCGAGATGAACGGGTTGCACGGTTTTCTGCATTGACCTGGCTTCAAAATTTGCGTCGTCTATTACCTGGCCGACAAGGTCTTCCAGGGCCAGGGTTTCCGGCGGGACCGTCTCGGCGCCGCTCTCCAGCCGCGTGAGCGTGAGCAACTGGCCAACCAGATGGTTCACACGCTCGGTCTCCTGCTCGATCCGGTCCAGCGCGCCGGCTGATTTCCCGGAGCTGTTCTTGCGCGCCAGTTCCAGCGCCACTGTCAGCCGCGCCAGAGGAGAGCGGAGTTCGTGCGAGATGTCCGCCAGGAGCCGCTTCTGCGCGGAGATAAGCGCGGAGATGCGCTCCGCCATGTGGTCGAACTCGCGGCCCAGGTCAGCCAGCTCATCGCGGCGATTGCCCAGTTCCGGCGAGACCCGGACGTCGAGGTTTCCATCGGCAAAGGCCTGCACCGTGGAACGCAGCTTTTTGACCGGCGAGGTCAGATACAGGGCCAGCAGATACGAGATGACACCGCACACAACCACGCTAGCCAGAATACTGTTGGGAGGCAGCCCGCGCGGAACATAGGGCTGGCGCAAGCGAGTCACAAAAATATATGTCTTGCCGCTGGTTGAGACCACGAGCCGGGCCCATGTCAGGCGGCCGAATGTGCTGAACCGCGCCACATGAACGCCGGAGTCTCTCACTTCGCTGGCGATAGCCGCGATCTCAGGCGACGCGGCCCCCGTAAGAGGATGACCGTCAGCGTCAAAAAGGTAGATCTCGCTTCCGGCGTCCTTTTTGGAGCGCGCGGCATACTGTTCAAAAGTCTGAGGCCCTTCATGGTCATAAACCTGGACCGATGATTCCGCATACAAATTGAGCGCCTCGCCAAAGGCGCCGCGGCGGCGTTCCGGGTTGGGATCCGCGGACAGCCTCACCCAGAGGACGACATTCTCGGCGGCAACAATGGCCGCCGCCGCCAGCCAGAACCACACAAAGATTTTGACGAACAGGCTGCGGGGTGACATGGCCCGGCGAATTTTCACGGCTGCTCTCCTGGAAGCAGATAGACATATCCGCTTCCGCGAATGGCCTTGATGCGCTCCTGGTCGCCGTCATAGGCACCCAGCTTGCGGCGCAGATTGCTGACGTGCACGTCAATGCTGCGGTCCATGGGGGACATGGGGCGTCCCAGGGCCGCCTGTGTGAGGTCTTCACGGCTGATGATCTTGCCGGGGTTCCGCAGAAAGGCAAACAGCAGATCGAATTCCGCGCCGGTCAGGCTCACAGGCCTTCCGGAACAGCTCACGCTGCGCGACTCGGGATGGAGTTCCACATCGGCAAGGCGCACCGGCTGCGAGGGGCCGCCCGGCGAGGCCGCCGTGGTACGGCGCAGAATGGCGCGCAGGCGCGCCACCAGTTCGCGCGGATTGAATGGTTTGGGCAGATAATCGTCGGCCCCGAGTTCCAGGCCCAGAATGCGGTCCAGCTCGCTGCCCCGGGCCGTAAGCATGAGCACCGGCACGCCGCTCTTCTGCCGCAATTGCTTCAGCACGTCCAGCCCGCTCATGCCCGGCAACATCACGTCCAGGATCACAACCGCGTATTGGTTGGTGAGGGCCTTCTCCAGCCCGCTGGGGCCGTCATGCGCGGCGTCAAGGTTGAGCTGCTCGCTTTGCAGATACTCCTCCAGCAGCTTGCTGAGCTCGGTATCGTCATCTATGAGGAGCACTGAAACCATCGTATTCACCATAAACCCAGGCCTCGAGCGACGGGATTAAGAAATGTGAAGGGCCTGATATCCAATTTAACAAGTCATAACAATATGTGAGTTGATTTTTGGGTTAATACGGTTGGCAGGCCGAAAAACAGATTGCAGGCTGCCGCTCGGATTGTAAAAGGAGTTTTGGAATGCACAAGAAGTTTTTGGTAGTTGCAGGCGCGCTGGTTCTGGCCGCGGTAGCCGGTTTGGCGGGTACGCTGATGGCCCAGGGGCCAGGCGGCGGCCCGGGTATGGGTTTTGGGCACCGTCACGGAGGCTGGATGCTTCATCACATGGCCAGGGAACTGAACCTGACCGATGCGCAGCAGGCCCAGATCAAGACCATCATGCAGACGGAAAAGACCAAGGTCCAGCCGCTCATGCAGGAGCTGCGCCAGAATGAGCAGGCGCAGAATGCAAAAATCGACGGTAATTTCGACGAGGCGCAGGCACGCGCGTTTGCCGGAAAACAGACCCAGATCATGAGCGACCTGATCGTGGAGAAACAGCGCACCAAATCGCAGATCTACGCGGTGCTCACCCCGGAACAGCGCCAGAAGGCCCTGCAACTGATGCAGCAGCATGAACAGCGCCGCCAGCAGCGCATGCAGCAGAAGTCACAGCAGCAGGAACAGCCCAAACAGTAATCTACTTTCCTCTCCCTCCAGAGGTTCTCCGGGCGGTGGATCGCAGCCGCCCGGACTTTTTTATCTGCCGCAAAGGACATGAAGGGGATTCCATGGGGAAGCTCCTTCGTTTGTGCTCCGCCGCATCGTTATGAGGTCCCAATGGCCGGCACCTGTGGGCCGGTTTGTGCTCTGCGGTTAAAATAGAACTACATGCCCACAGGCTCAGAAATCCGCGAAACATTCCTGCGCTTTTTTGAAAGCAAAGGTCACAAGCGCGTGCACTCCTCGTCGCTGGTGCCGGCCAACGATCCCACCCTGCTGTTCACCAACGCCGGGATGAACCAGTTCAAGGACGTTTTTCTGGGCATCGAAAAGCGCGACTACTCGCGCGCGGCGACGTCACAAAAATGCGTGCGCGCCGGGGGCAAGCACAACGACCTGGAAAACGTCGGCTTCACCAAGCGCCACCATACCTTCTTCGAGATGCTGGGCAATTTCAGCTTTGGCGATTACTTCAAGCGCGAAGCCATTGCGTACGCCTGGGAGCTGGTGACTTCAAAAGACTGGTATGGAGTCCCTAAAGAGCGGCTCTACTGCACGATTTTCAAGGGCGATGACGGCGTTCCGCGCGACGACGATGCGGAAAATTTCTGGCAGCAGGCAGGGGTCTCCAAAGACCGCATCTTCGCCATGGGCATGAAGGACAATTTCTGGTCCATGGGCGACACCGGGCCCTGCGGACCCTGCAGCGAGATCCACTACGACATGGGAGCGGCGGCCTCTGACGAAGGCCATACCGACTGCAAGTTTCCCTGCGAATGCGGCCGCTACGTGGAGATATGGAACCTGGTCTTCATGCAGTTCGATCGCGACGCGCAGGGCACGCTCAATCCCCTGCCCAAGCCTTCCATTGACACGGGCATGGGTCTGGAGCGGCTCAGCGCCGTGCTCCAGGGAAAGCTCTCAAACTACGAAACGGACCTTTTCACGCCCCTGATCCAGGCGGCGGCCAAACTTACCGGCGTTGACCTGGGCCGCGAACTTGCGGCCGAGCGGGGCTCCAAATCGGCGGCGTCACTGCGGGTGATCGCCGACCACGCCCGCGCCACCACCTTTCTCATCTCCGATGGCGTGCTGCCGGCCAACGAAGGCCGCGGCTACGTCCTGCGGAAGATCCTGCGACGGGGCATCCGCCACGGACGCCTGCTGGGCGCCACCAAGCCTTTCATGTACCAGATGGTCTTTGCCGTCCGCGACCTGATGAAGGACGCCTATCCGGAGCTGGCCGAGTCCGCCGACCGCGTCTCGCGGGTGGTCCATGAAGAAGAACGGCGTTTTGCGCACACGTTGGACGAGGGCCTTTCCCGTCTGGAAGCCGACCTTCAGGCGGTGCGGCGCACCATGGCCGACGCGCAGCGCGCGGTCACGGAGCAGGAGCCGCTGACCGACTCCGGAGTGGGCCGGGCCCAGATGGCGCAGTATCAGTATCAGACGGAACGCGGGATGCGCTATCGGGGCGACCACGCGTTCAAGCTTTATGACACGTTCGGGCTGCCGTTTGACTTCATCATGGACGCCTGCCGCGACGCCGGCATTGCCCTGGACGTGGAAGGCTTTGAGCGCGCCATGGAGGCGCAGCGCGAGCGCGCACGCGCTTCCTGGAAAGGCGGCGCCAAGCAGACCGCTTCGCCTGTCTTCCGCAATCTCAGCAAGACCGTTTTTGAGGGCTACCGGCAGACAGAATCAGACGACTGTGAAATCCTGGCCCTGGTAAAAACGCAGGACGGGGCGTCGCAAGGGGTTCAGGCGCTGAACGCCGGCGAGGAAGGCGAAGTCGTTCTGGACCACACGCCTTTCTATGCCGATTCCGGCGGCCAGGTGGGCGACATTGGAGTGTTTTTCAACCAGGAGCGCAACGCCGCTCTGGCAGACGTGAACGGCTGCTATATGCCGGTGCAGGGGGTGCGCGCGCACAAGGTCAAGGCGCGCCAGCCGCTCCGCGTCGGCATGAAGGTTGATGCGGTGGTGCACACGGAAGTGCGCGAGTCCACCATGCGCAACCACACAGCCACGCACCTGCTGCACGCCGGGCTGCGCGAGGTCCTGGGCAAGCATGTAAAACAGGCAGGATCGCTGGTGGATCCCGCGCGCCTGCGTTTTGATTTCTCGCATTTCACCAGCGTGGCCGACGAGGAACTCCAGGACATCGAGGACCTGATCAACAAGGAAGTGCTGCGCAACATCAAGGTCCAGGTGATTGAGGACGTGCCGATTGACGTGGCCATCAATGAATACAAGGCCATGGCCCTGTTTGGCGAAAAGTACGGCGAGCGCGTCCGGGTCATCAAGATCGGCGATTTCTCCACCGAACTGTGCGGCGGCACGCACACCGGGGCCACGGGCGAAATCGGGCTGATCAAGATCATGAGCGAAGGCAGCGTCTCTTCCGGGGTGCGGCGCGTGGAAGCCATCACCGGAGAAAGTTCACTGCACCATTTCCGCAAAGACCATGAATTGGAGAGCGTCGTCTCCACCCTGGTCCCCAAAGCCCAGCAGGCCGGCTCTCCGGCCGCGGCCCTGCGCGGCGAACTGGACAAGCGCGAAGCCGAAATCAGGAAGCTGCAAAAAGAGCTGGAACAGCTGCGCATGAAATCGGCCGCTTCCACCATGGCTTCCATTGACGACAAGATCAAAGACGTGCGCGGAGTGAAGGTGCTGGCCCATCGCGTGGACAACCTGGAGCGGGGCCAGATGCGCACGCTGGTGGATAACCTGCGCAACAAGCTGGGCTCCGGTGTCGTGGTGCTGGGTTCGGCGGCGGACGGGAAGGTTTCTCTGATCGTCGGCGTCACCGCCGATCTGACCGGCAGGATCCAGGCGGGAAAGGTCATCAAGCCGGTCGCGGAAAAAGTTGGCGGATCAGGCGGCGGCCGCCCGGACATGGCCGAAGCCGGCGGCAAAGATCCTGAGCACCTTGATGCGGCGTTGAATGAGGCCTACGCGGCGGTGGAGACCCTGCTTAAGTAGCGGGTCACCGCAAAAGCAGCCTGTGCCAGACGTGATATCCGCCCAGCAGAATCACCTCAAAGGTCGCCAAAGCATAAAACAGGACTCTTAGCCTCTTCATCATCTCCATGAGTGAAAGAACGTTCATGTTCCCCCTCCTTGCGCCTCCTTTGGTTAAGCCTTTGTAAAACCGTCGAGGACAGGTTTTGGCGTCCTTTCCCCGGCAAAGACACCGGGCGCTTCCCTGACCACGGGCAAAAGAGACGCCGGTTACCCTCTTTCATGGGGTTTTCTCCCTAGATTCATCCAGCTTTGCCCGATTGCTCTCACGTAAAAGGCGGCTTATAATCCGTACACTCTGGCCGTTCTTGAGCATCGGGTCTAGGCGAAAGGTGTTTGGCCTTACGGCAGGTAGCCGGGGCCGCAGGGAATTGGTATTTTGTGCGCAACGCGATGAAAAAGCACCTGTTTGCCATCCTGATGAGCGCCACGGCGATGGTAGCAAGTTACCCAGTCAGCGCCCAGAACGTCGTCTCCACCCGGGACGCATTCGGGCATATTGTTTTCGCTGACAGTGCGGACGTGAATCCGCAGCAAAAGCCGCAGCCTCAGCCTTCCGCTTCCTCCAATTCCGGGGGTTCGTCGCGTTACAGCGGTCTGGTCTATTGGAGCAATAAAGACCGGCGCTGGAAACCTGTGCATTCTGTTTCTTCATCCACCATGAGAGCGGCCCGCAAGGCCGCCCAGGAAGTCAATACCCTGGTACTGCCACGGACCACCAGCAGTTTGAGGAATTCGCAGCCGGTGGTGCCTGGGGCGGAACCGCCGCAGCGACAGTCGCCGCAGATGATTGACGATGCGATTGAAGCGGCGGCGCGACGTCACGGCGTGGACCCCAACCTGGTCCGGGCCGTGGTGAAGGTGGAATCAAACTTTAACCCGCATGCAGTGTCGAGTAAGGGGGCCATGGGACTGATGCAGTTGATGCCCTCCACCGCGAAATCACTCAGCGTGGGAAACGCGTTTGATCCCAACCAGAACGTTGACGCCGGGGTGCGGCACCTGAAGAGCCTGTTGGAAAATTACAACGGGAACCTGGAACTGTCGCTGGCGGCATACAATGCCGGAAGCGGCGCGGTGAACAGGAACAGAGGCATTCCTCCCTACCGGGAGACGCGCGACTACGTGAAGAAGATCACGGACCTGTACTGGGGCAGCACGTTCAAGCCCCGCGTCCGCGAGACACGAGACGGCGAGGGACACCGGGTATTTTCCAACAACGATTAACGGTGTTCCGGGTTAAGTTGATAAGGTGCTTTACAGCAGTTCGAAATGAATAGTCGAACCAGGACCATGACGCGGATTGCGCTTGCCCTCGCGCTGGCATGCGGAGTGCTGCCCTGCGCCCAGGCGCGGACCGTGAAGCAGAAGAAGCAGGCCGCCAAGGCCCAGTTTGAAGTGGCCGAGCGCCTGCGCGATTCCCTGCTGGGCACGCCCGAGTCAGAACGCTCGCGCCGCGACTACCAGAAAGTGATTGAGGCCTACCGCAAGGTTTATTACACGGCCCCCACCTCCGCCAAAGCCGACGACGCAGTTCTGGCCGTGGCGGAACTGCTGGATGGACAGGGCCGCACTCTGAAAGATTCCAAGAGCTACAAAGACGCCATTGGCCAGCTGGCTTTCCTTCGCCGCGAGTATCCGGGAAGCAAGCATCGGGTGGAGGCCCTGTTCACCATCGGACAGATCTACCGCGATGACCTGAACGATGACGAGCAGGCCAAAGCCACTTTCGAGGACTTCCTCAAGCACTATCCGCACAGCACGCTGGCGGGCAAGGCCAGGCAGGCGCTGGCCGAGATCGGCGACAAAGAGGTTGGCGGGAACCCCTTCAAGAGAAAGCACGGGAAAACCGCGCAGCATTCCGGCCCGGCGCCCAAGGCCGCCTGGGCCGATGAAAAGCCGGAGAAACCCAGGGTCGAGAGAGTAGCCTCCGCCAAGGCCGGCCCCAAAACCAGCAAGACCGCCGAAGCAAATTCGCCCGCGGCCTCCGATGAAGCCGAGGCTACGCCGCCGGGCGCGCAGTCACAGCCGCAGCAGGACGTGGCGCTGTCCAGGCCGGGGACTCTTCCCGGCAACCGCCTGCCCCGCCTGACCAGCATTCGCCATTGGTCCACCCCGGATTACGTGCGGGTGGCCATTGACCTGGAGCAGGAAGTTACATACCAGGTGGGACGCGTACCCCATCCCGACCGCATCTTTTTTGATCTGTACGACACCAAGCTGGCGTCAGACCTTGTAGGCAAGTCATTCGACGTTGAGGCCGGTTTCCTGCACCGCATCCGTGTGGCGCAGTACAAAGCCAACATGACGCGTGTGGTGCTGGATGTGGATGACGTGGCCGAATATTCCGCCTTCCTGCTGCCCAATCCTTACCGCCTGATCATTGACATTCACGGGAAGATGCCGGCAAAACAAACGGCTTCCAGGGAAGAGCCCAGGAACCTGCACGAGGAGAAACAAGCGGCCCATGACGGTCCGGGACCGGCAGCGCCTGACGCAGCCAAAGACAAAGATCATCCCGGTCAGTCTGACGTGACCATCACCAATTTGAGGCCGGCAGCCGGCGGAAAACACCCGGGCAACGCGGCCTCCGCGCTGGAGAAAGCAGAAGCAAGCACCGGCGGTCCAATGAAGAATGCGGCGCGACCGCTGCCCGCGACAACCACCGAGGTGGCCAAGGCCGATCCGCCGAAAATCGTGGTGGATGACAGCACGGACGAAGACATTGATACGCCGGATTCCGGCAAGACCACCAGCAAGCCCACCAGCGGCCCCACGTATCGTGCGGTGGCGCCGCGGCAGTCCAGCCGCAACAAGAAAAACAAGGTGGTCAGCGCAGAGGCCCGCAGATCGCCGGCCACGACCACGCACGTGGCTGCGCCCACGGCCAACGGCGAGCGGTCCCTGATCCGCGCGCTGGGGCTGAAGATCGGCAAGATTGTGGTGGACGCCGGTCACGGCGGCCATGATACCGGCACCATCGGACCCAACGGGCTGGAGGAGAAAGACCTGGTGCTGGATGTG
Organism: Candidatus Limnocylindrales bacterium; assembly: GCA_035465515.1. Taxonomy (GTDB): domain Bacteria; phylum Acidobacteriota; class Terriglobia; order Terriglobales; family Acidobacteriaceae; genus Angelobacter. The sequence goes on from DATIWA010000349.1 coordinate 9,295, forward strand.
GCGCTGAAGCTGGGCAAGCTGCTGGAAAACCGGCTGGGCGCCGAGGTGGTCTACACGCGCGACGATGACACCTTCATCCCGCTGGAAACGCGCACGGCCATCGCGAACAAAGAACAGGCGGACCTGTTCATCTCCATCCATGCCAACTCCAGCAGCGACCAGTCAGCGCGCGGCGTGGAGACCTACTACCTGAATTTCACCTCGTCGCGCGACGCCCTGGAAGTGGCCGCGCGTGAAAACGCGGTGTCGGAAAAGTCCATCCATGAGCTTCAGGACCTGGTGAAGAAGATTGCGTTGAAAGAGAAGATCGAAGAATCCCGGGAATTCGCCGCCGACGTGCAGAAGTCCCTGTACACGGGCCTGAACGCCAGGAACCCGGGGATCAAAAATCGCGGGGTCAAGAAAGCGCCGTTTATCGTGCTGATCGGCGCGAACATGCCGTCCATCCTGGCCGAGATATCGTTCGTCAGCAATCCCGCCGACGAGAAAAGGCTTAAGACCAGGGCGTATCGCCAGCGCATCGCCGAGTCGCTTTACAAGGGCGTGGCCGCTTACATCAACGGGCTGAGCGGAATCAAGGTAGCCGCCTCCAAGATTGACCGCCACGATCAGGGCGCCGTTTCCGACGTAGCGGCAAAGTAAGCACGCGACCTGCTATTCCCTGCGGCCCCGGGGATTGCGGCATATTGGGGCTAAAACTTCCCTTCCTCAACCCACTGCTTCACTTCATCAGCCACGGAAAACACCTGCGACTTGCCGTCGCGGTAGCGGCGCTCCAGAAGATATGCGTTCTTCTCCAGCGGAATCTCATCATAGCTGCCGCCCTGGAGAAAGCCGTTGATGTAGCGTGAAGCAAAGTCCCGGCTCCCCAACTGGTCGTACTGCACTACATGGACCAGCTCGTGGAACAGCAATGGGTCGCTGAAGTCTTCATGCGCGACGATTACGTCAATAAAGGTCACGGCGGCGGTATCGGCAAAGCTGGGAAGGTGCTTGACACCACCCATCATGCGCGCCATGCCGTAAAACGGCGGGTCCTGGACGCGCTCGCCGCGCAGCACCAGCAACCTGGCACGATGCAGCACTTCCGGGGCAAAGAAAGGCTGCATGGCGGTTTTTTGCTCCGGACTGAGCGGTGTGGCGCTGGGAAGGTATTTTTTTCGACTGTTTTCGATGAAGTCGCGAACCATTGCCGCGAACTGGCCGGCCATTCCTGGAGGAAGCCTGGTAAGGTCCATGGAAAGAATGACAAACGGGGCAATCCGGTAATTGAGTAATTGAAAACCGGCAGAAATCCTGGCTGCGCTGCGCCTTGAAAATCACCCGATTACCCAATTACTCAATTACCGATTCCTGGCTTTATGCGACTCCTATTTCCGCCGCGATGCGCTCGGTCACGAAGGCCTCAATCACGTCGCCTTTCTTCACGTCATTGAAGTTCTGGATGTTGATGCCGCACTCCATGCCATTGCGCACTTCGCCGGCGTCTTCCTTGAAGCGCTTGAGCGAGCCGATCTTGCCCTTGTACACCTGCACGCCGTCGCGCACCAGGCGGATTTCGGAATCGCGCTTGATGGCGCCGTCGAGCACGTAGCAGCCGGCCACCACACCCACTTTGGGAACGCGGAAGGTTTCGCGGATTTCCGCGCGGCCCTGGTAGGTTTCCCTGATGATGGGCTCAAGCAGGCCGGTCATGGCTTTCTTGATTTCATCCTGCAGCTCATAAATGATGGAGTGCAGGCGGATATCAACTTTTTCCATCTCCGCCAGTTCCTGCGCCTTGCGTTCCGGACGCACATTGAAGCCGATAATGACAGCGTTGGAGGCCGAGGCCAGCAGCACGTCGTTTTCGGTAATTGCGCCCACGCCGCTGCGCAGGATCTTGATCTTCACCTTGTCATTGGAAAGACGGGTCAGAGTGTCAGACAGGACTTCCGCCGAGCCGCCCACGTCCGCCTTCATGATGATAGGCAGTTCTTTGGTACCGGCAGTCTTGATCTGTTCCGCCAGGCCTTCCAGTGACAGCTTGGAGCTCTTGGCCAGCGTGGCTTCACGGGCTTTCTGCTCGCGGTATTCGGAGATCTGACGCGCCTTTTCGCGGTCCACCACCAGCAACTGGTCGCCCGCCTCGGGCAGGCCTTCCAGCCCCAGAACTTCCACCGGAGTAGAAGGCGGGGCCTCCTCCACCAGCTGTCCGCGATCGTCAAACATGGCGCGGACCTTGCCGAAGGTGTTGCCGAGAATGAAGTTGTCGCCGATGCGCAAGGTTCCGTTCTGGACCAGGATTGTCGCAACAGAGCCGCGGCCGCGGTCAATCTTGGCTTCCACCACGGTCCCGCTTGCCGGGCGCTCGGGATTGGCCTTGAGCTCGCCCAGGTCGGCGACCAGGCAAATCATTTCCATCAGCAGGTTCAGGTTGGTGTGTTTCTTGGCTGAGACGTCCACAAACACCGTGGTGCCACCCCAGTCTTCCGGCATCAAGCCGCGATCGGCCAACTGCTTCTTCACCCGGTCGGGCTGGGCCTCAGGCTTGTCAATTTTGTTTACGGCGACAATGATCGGCACCTTGGCTGCCTTGGCATGGTCCATGGCTTCCAGCGTCTGCGGCATCACGCCGTCATCGGCTGCCACCACCAGTACGACAATGTCGGTGACCTTGGCCCCGCGGGCACGCATGCGGGTGAACGCTTCATGGCCCGGAGTATCCAGGAAAACGATCTGACGGCCGAAGGCCGGGGAATCTTCCTTGGTGATCCTGACCTTGTAGGCGCCAATGTGCTGGGTGATGCCTCCGGCTTCGCCGCCGGCGACATCGGTTTCACGGATGGCATCGAGCAGTGAAGTTTTACCGTGATCAACGTGGCCCATGATGGTGACCACAGGAGGACGGACGACTGCCGCGGCGGCGGATTCCTGCAGGCCACCGGTCATCTCCGCCATTTCCTTGGCTGCCTGGTCTTCAAAGCTGATGGCCTCCGACTCGGCGCCAAAATGCCGCGCCAGTTCCCTGGCCAGCTCATAATCCAGGCTCTGGTTCACCGTGGCCATCACGCCTTTCATCAGCAGACGGGCGATCAGGTCTTTGGCGCGCACCCCAAGCTTTTCCGCGAGGTCTTTCACGCTGATGCCCTCGGTGATGGTGATGCTGCGGGTGATGGGCAGCGGCTCGTTCGACAACGCCAGACGCGGCGGCGGAACGAAGCCCTTCATTGGACCTTCTTTAGGTCCCTGCTGGTAACGCTGTCCAGGCCGGCGCGAAGACGGGCCAGGACGTCCGGCAGGCTTGCCCGGCATTCCCGGAGGCGCCATTCCCGGCGCGCCACCCATTCCTGGGCGTGGCGGATAGCCGGTGCGCGCCGCACTTGTGGGATGAGGACCACGGCGCTGCTCTCCGGGTCTTCCGCCGTAAGGCGGACGCGAGCCCGGAGGCCCGCCTCCCGGAGCGCCGGGGCGCGGTCTCTGGAAAATGGGCTGGCCGCGAACCACGCCGCCCTGGGGACGGCCTCCTGGACCACCCATGGGCCTTCCACCGGGACCGCCCTGCCCCTGATACTGCGGGCGGCCGATACCCTGGGGAGGCGGCGGGGCCGGAGGACGCGGCGGCGGCGCCGTATAAACAGGACGCGGGCCGGTCTGGGGCGTAATCATGCGGCGCTGCGGAACAATGGGCTGCTGCGAGGCCGGCTTGGCCGGCGGCGCGGGAGGAGCAGCAGGCTGCGCGCTGGCAGCCGGCGCTGCGGGCTCTTCGGGAGCTGCAGCGGGAGGGGCCGCCTGCGGAGGCGTTACCACCACAGCGGGGGGCTGCACCGGCGGCGGAGTTACCACCACGGCCGGAGGCGCTGCCGGCTTTTCCGCGGCCGGAGGAGCGGGAGGCGGCGCGACAATAGGCGGCGCCTGACGCGGCTTGGGAACGACAATAGGCCGCTCCGCGGCGGGCGCAGGCGGCTTGGGAACCACCACTGCTGGTTTTTCCGCTTCCACCGGAGGCTGGGCGACCGCGGGCTGCGGCGGCGCCGATGGCGCCGGGGGAGCTTTGACCACCGTTGCCGGCTTGGGCGGCGCCGCGGGCGGATGCTGCTGTTCCTGCTCGCGCTGCCTCAGCAGCCGCATCACATCGCCAGGCTTGGAAATCTTGGAAAGATCGATTTTGGGTTTAACGTCGGACTGGGCCGAGCGTTCCCTGGAGGCAGAGCCGGATTTGGCAGAAAAGTACTTCCGCACTTTTTCTGCTTCATCTTCCTCTATGGAGCTTGAGTGTGTCTTCTTTTCCGTAATCCCTACTTCTTGAAGTGCGTCCAGAATCGCTTTGCTTTTTACCTCAAGCTCTCTGGCCAGATCATTGATTCGAATTTTCATTCGTTCTGTGTTTCCTCCAGGTATTTCCCGCTACGCGATCATATCGACCTCACGGCTCTTAGCGTTTTTAACTGACTCGTTCAACTTACGGTTCCTGCTCTTCAGCTGACTTGGCGTCTGCCGGCTCGCCCCCGTCATGTTCCTGAGCACCTTCCGAGTTCTCTTCGGCGGCGCTCTCTTGCACTGCGTCGGCTGCGTTCTCCGCGACGGCGGTCAATTCCGTTTCCACGTCCTGTTCGGGAACGGGGACCGGCCCGGCCTGCTCAGCCGGGGCAGTTTCAGAAGCGGCGCTCTCGCCTTCGGCGGCTTCCGCTCCGGCGACCGCAGCCGCACCCTGGGTTTCCAGGCTGGAAAAGTAATTATTGACCGCAATGCTGATTTTTTCCACAGTCTTCGGGCCGACTCCGGGGAGTTCTTCCAGTTGTTCCGGAGTCATGTCCGCCAGGGCCTCGACCGTGGTAATGCCGGCCTCATGCAGCTTGCCAATCAGGGCCTCGCCCAGATCAGCAACGCGATCAAGCGGGGTGGCCTGCTGGGTGACCAGGGAAGCCATCTGCTGCTCGACTTCCTGGCGCTTCTCTTCTTCGCTCTTGATATCGATCTTCCAGCCAAGCAGCTTGGCCGCCAGACGGACATTCTGACCTTTCTTGCCGATGGCAAGGGAAAGCTGGCTGTCATCCACCACGACTTCAAGGTGCTTGTCAGAGGCGTCGAGCACGGTCACGCGGCTCACCTTGGCGGGCTGCAACGCCTTTTCGGCGAAGGTCACAGGGTCCTCGTGGTATTCAATGATGTCAATCTTCTCGCCGCGCAGTTCCCGGATAATGGACTGCACGCGCATGCCCTTCATGCCTACGCAGGCGCCCACGGCATCCACGTCCTTGTCCCTGGACATGACGGCGATCTTGGTGCGTTCGCCGGCTTCCCGGGCAATGGCGCGGATCTGCACGGTACCGTCGTAGATTTCCGGCACTTCGGTCTGGAACAGGTTCTGCACCAGTTCCGGCGCGGCGCGCGAAACCACGACGGCCGGTCCCTTGGAGTTCTTGTCCACGCGGGCCAGGACAACGCGCACGCGCTCGCCCACGGCGAACGATTCCAGCCGCGACTGCTCTTTCTTGGGCATGCGGGCTTCCGCCTTGCCGATGTCGAAGATCACATCCGGTCCTTCCACGCGCTTTACCGTGGCATTCAGGACCTCACCGACGCGGGTGATGTATTCGTTGTAAACCGTGTCGCGCTCGGCTTCGCGGACTTTCTGGAAAATAATCTGCTTGGCGATCTGGGCGGAAATGCGCCCCAGCCCTTCAGTGGACTTCAGAAAGCGGACTTCACCGCCAACCTCGGCGTTGGGATCAATGGCCCGGGCCTCTTCCAGCGAGATTTCCAGTTGCGGGTCCTCAATGTCATCTTCCGAGGGAAGGATGGACTTGACCGCGTACACGCGGATCACGCCGGTTTCCTTGTCCAGCTCGCCGCGCAGGTTTTCCTGGCTTTTGTCCTTTTTGCGCGTGGCCGCAACAATGGCGTCTTCCACCGCACCGACTACAATCTGCGGATCAATGCCTTTTTCGCGGCTCAGCGCATCAATGACGTTATAAATCTCGCTTGCCATAGGTTTCCTTATAATTACCCAACTAAATTTCTGGAACCACATTGGCCTTTTCTACATTGGCCAGATCAATCTCAATCTTCTGTCCGCCCTGCCCATGCCCCGGCTTGGGCTTCCTGCTGCCCGGGAGCACTTCCAGGGTAAGGCGGTTTTCCGCAAAGCCTTCCAGCCGCCCTTCAAAATGCCGGTTTGCGTTCACCGGCTGGCGCGTCATCAGCTTGATCCGGCTGCCAATGAAACGCTGGAAATCTTCCGGCTTCAGCAGTTTGCGGTCCAGCCCCGGAGATGAAACCTCCAAAGTGTAAGAACCGCCCGGCACCGCTTCTTCCACATCCAGAATGGTCGAAAGCTCGCGGCTCACGCTGGCACAATCTTCATGCGTGACGCCCTCGGGCTTGTCAATGGTCACCCTCAGAGTGCGTGCTTTGCCTCCGCCCTTCAGTTCGACGTCAACCAGCTCAACGCCGTGGGTTGCCGCCACCCGGCCGGCAATCGCCTGGATTGTGTTGCCTTCGTTCACCTCGCAGCGCTCCAGCAGCTGATTTGGTCACCCTGCCGCCCAACGGCAGACCAGTCGGTATTCTTACCGCAAAAATAAAGTGGGCCTTTTGCCCACTGGTACGTTCGCCATCGAATTGGGACTACTAACCCACCCAGGCACTCAAACAAGCCATGGGCCGAAACCAGCTACTACCATTGTTATGATACGCCCGTTCGCGGCAAAAGACAAACTGCTCACCACAGCGTAAGTAGTTGGGTTTGAAGTATTTGATGGCAATCCATACCTGTGTTATTAGATGCCCTGCGGGCCGGTTTTGGTGCAGGGGGAGAAACTTATTGATCTAAGACGTCCGCCTGAGGACGCATGACCAGGCAAACACTCACTTCTGCCCCGCGGTTTTTGAGGATCCACCCAAAAACCAGCGCTGCCATTTCCGTGGAAGGAAGCCATACCGGGCCGCGCCGGTGCCGAGCAATAGAATCCGGAATGCCAGCCCAACGATGACGATCACGATCATCGCGATAAGAGCTGTGCCTTCACTCATACACGTGCCTCCAGCTAATTCTATGCCCCGGGGAATGCCCCACGCTAGTTTTGTTACCTGGGCGCCATCAAACCCACCCGCTCCGCTCCGGCCCGATGCGTGATGTCCACCACCTGCGCCACATATTCAAAGTCAACGTCAGGATCGCCTTTCAGAAAGGCGACCTTATCAGCACGCGCTTCATAGATCTTGCGCAGGCGAGCCTCCAACCGGTCCCAAGGAACCTCTTGCTCATTGATCTTCAGGGCCGGGACCTGGCCCTGGCCGGCGTAGCGCACCTGGACGACGATGATCGCGTCCGGCGACTGGAGCCGCGGCTTGTCTCGAGGCGGCAGCGGAATGTCCGCATACTCTCCCCGATTGCGGTGCGGCAGCACCACCATAAAGATGATCAGGAGAACAAGAAGAACGTCAATCAGTGGAGTAACATTCATTTCCGCGGTGGCGCCCCGGCGCGACGTCGAGTGTATGGACATGGAATTGCTCCTCGCTGCGGCCGTATTCGCGGCCGCCTGAAAATCGCGCGCTGGAAAGATTTGACACTCGCGCGAGAACGGATGTTCCAGGAGAAATGCCCGGTAGCGATGTGTTTCACGGTTTTCCCAGCATCATTGAGACGATTTCGCGGCTGAATACCTCATTGTCAGTTCCAAGACGCTTTTGTATGATTCCCGGCAATTCAGGAGGGTCTGATGCTCAAAGGGTTCAAGCAGTTCGTCATGCGCGGCAACGTGATTGACCTGGCCGTGGCGGTGGTGATTGGCGCGGCGTTCGGCTCCGTCGTCACTTCTTTCGTGACCAACGTCATCAACAAGTTGATCGCGGCCGTGGTCTCCAAGCCGGACTTCTCGGCATTCAAGCTGCACGTGAACGGGACTGACATCACCTACGGACTGTTCCTCAATGACCTGATCGGGTTTCTCCTGGTGGCCGCCGCCGTGTACTTTTTCATGGTGGCGCCGATGAACGCGTGGAAAGTGCGGGCCGCGCGCAATGCTGCTCCGGCGGACCCCACCAGCAGAAAGTGCCCGGAATGCCTCAGTGAAGTCCCCATCGCCGCGCGGCGCTGCGCGTTCTGCACATCGCCGATCGGAACAGGCTCTGCCGCCGCGAGCGCCTGAGCGACGCCGAAATCCCCGGCGCGGCGGGGGCAGAGGGCGCGCGATACTTTCGAACCTTAAAGGCAACTCTGGCCGCGGGCGGCTCATCCGCTCTCATCAGAGGAGCGCGATTCCAGTCGGCTCCGAGAGGCGGAGTATGTTTAAAGGATTTCGGCAATTCATCATGCGCGGCAACGTCATGGACCTGGCCGTGGCGGTGGTGATCGGAACTGCTTTCGGGGCGGTGGTCACGTCATTTGTTTCCAATGTTCTCACCCCGCTGATCGCGGCGATTGTCGGCAAGCCTGATTTTTCGGCCTTCAGCGTCACGATCAATGGAGGGCAGATAGCCTACGGCCTTTTCCTGAACGCGCTGATTGCGTTTCTGCTGATCGCCGCGGCGGTGTACTTTTTCATGGTGGCGCCCATGAACGCGTGGAAAGCGCGCCAGGCGCGCAGTGCCGTTCCGGCAGACCCCACCAGCAAAAAATGTCCGGAATGCCTGAGCGAAATCCCACTGGCCGCGCGGCGCTGCGCGTTCTGCACTTCGGCCATTCCCACCGGACCGGTTGCGGAAGCGGCATAAAAAAACCGGGCCGCTCAAAGACCAGCGGCCCCAGGTTGCTTCACTTGTCGCGTGCTCAGTTCAGGTGGAAATTCACGACCACGATGGTCTCGACCTCAATGGGTTCGCCGTTGAGGATATAGGGGCGATAGCGCCACTGTTTGACCGCATCCAGGGCCGCGGGCACCAGCAGCGGGTGGCCCTTGATCAACGTCAGGTTCTGGATGGTGCCCTCGCGCGAGATCATGGCCCTGAGTTCGACGGTCCCCGCCACGCGCGCCCGCTGGGCGATGAGCGGATAAACGGGTTCGACGCGGTGCGTGAGCAGCCCTTCCGAAATTCCCGACGATACGCGCAGCCGCTTGGGCGCGGCCACGGCGGGCGCTGTGGTATGAACGGTTGAGGTCAGGAGCGAGCCAATGACGCCGCCGGCCTGGCCGCCGGGCACGCCACCCTCAACTCCGCCAATGACGCCGCCGGTGACGGCCGGCGGAGGCGGCTCTTCTTCCTTGATCATTTTTACCTTCTGAGGAATCTTGCTTGGCGTAAGCAATTGCCCGTTGACCACCTCGCTGAGCACCTTGGTCACTTTGACGGCCGGCGCCGCCGGCGGAGGAGGTGGAGGAGGCGGAGGCGGAGCTACCAGAAAGGTGGAGAGCTGCTGCACGGGCAGAACGTCAGTGACAAGCAGGGGCAGGATCACCAGCACCCCAACGATGATTGCCTGCACCACAAAGGAAACGCCTGCCGTCATGCGTTTGCGCTTGCGGTCCGTGCCGCTTAACTCAACAAAGCTTTGCGAAAACAACTGCCGCGCGGGAAACGGCAATACAACGGCTGTTCGCGCGACCTGCGCCGGCATTGTCCGGGCCATCTCTTCCCCTTCTGTCGCCACCTGGGTTCCCATGCTTCCTCCTCACCTGCGGGACTCACCCGTTACGCAGGCACTCCAGTAAAACCAATCTGATTCCGGCGGAATATCACAGCGTCTGTGCGCCGAAATACAACTGTTTATTTTCGGAAACGAGCGGGCAGACAGGCAGTGACGACGGTCACATGGCAAAAGCGTGCCGAGCCGAGCAGACGAATTCCTGACATAAAGACGCGAGCAAAGTTGAAAGGCAGTTGAAGACTTCCTTCCGGTTCAGCCTCCCAGGGTAATCATCAGGAACCGTGTAACCACAACATCAACAATGATGACCAGGATCATGGAGACAACCACGGCTTCCGTGGTTGAGCGGCCCACACCCTGCGTACCGCCTCGGGTTGAGAGCCCGAAGTAGCAGCCGATGGTGGCAATGATGTAGCCGAAAACCACGGGCTTGACCAGTCCGGTGAAGACATCTTCAAAAACCAGGCTCTGCCAGGTGTTTGTCCAGTATTGATGCGCATCCAGCCCGAGCAGGCCGCTGGCGACAAAGTAGCCGCCCAGCAGTCCCATGAAGTCGCCGAGAATGGTGAGGAAGAACAACATGGCGACGGTTGAAACCACGCGGGGCGTAACCAGCTTCTTTGTCGGGTCGGTCCCCAGGGCGCGCATGGCGTCAATCTGCTCGGTCACCACCATGGACCCGAGTTCGCTGGCCATGCCCGCGGCGTTCCGTCCGGAGACAACGAGTCCCGCCAGCACCGGGCCGAGTTCGCGCACAATGCCGATGGACACCAGTTGGCCGATCAAGCCCAGCGCTCCAAACCGGCTCAAGGTGGTGGCGCTGTTGAGCGCCAGGGCGGCGCCGGTGAAGAAGACGGCAGCCAGCACGATCGGCAACGAGCCGACGCCGATCAGATTCGCCTGCTCCACGACGTCAGCCAGGTACAAGGGCCGCCGAAAAAGATTGGTAAGCGACCGCATGGAGAGAAAAGCGTACTCCTGAACCGACTCGATTTTCCGTTTCGCGAAATCGGCGGGAGAAGGCAGTGTCTCGTGCGGAACAGCCGCGTCAGCCATTTCTGTTGCACCTCCAGACACTTAGATCAGTTTCGAC
>DATIWA010000350.1:0-1654 GCA_035465515.1 Candidatus Limnocylindrales bacterium
GCTTGCTTGGGGATTCTCTGCGCAGCATTCGCTTTGTTCCCGCACTCGCCACGTCGCTGCTTGTGGCGCAAAGTGCTATTTTCGCGCGCGAACTCGGGGGACGTCGTTACGCCCTTGTGCTCACGGCCATGAGGATGTCTCGGCTGTAGTTGAAAGTTAAGCGGCGGTTCGGCCCGGTTCTGGAAGAATCGGGTTGCCAACCTTTTTCAAGGAGAACCGCCGTGAAACGAGCTTACCGTACCATCCGCAAGCAAGGAAAAGTCAACGAGCAGGAACTGGCCAGCTTTCTGGTCAAGAATGGGCAAGGGCTTCTGCCCATGGTGGATTTGATCGAGCAGTGCCAAGTGGCCTGCAACGAGCTGATCGACGTCACTGGACGCGCTGCCATTCGGGCGGTGTTGCAACTGTCGGCCATGGAGGCCGCCGGAGGTCCGCCGCAACAGGGCAAGCGGCGCTCGGGAGACGTGGTTTTCTATGGCCGTCAAGCCGGCCAGGTGTTTCTGAGCGACCGCAAGTTGGAAGTGGAGAGGCCCCGTTTGCGAAGCAAAGGGCGAAGGAGCCAGGAAGTTGAGGTTCCCGCCTATGCCGCCATGCAGAACCAGGAACAAATGGGGGCGCGGATGCTGGATATCCTGCTGCATGGCGTTTCCACCCGCAACTACAAAGCCGTGATCCCGGAGATGGCGGAGACGGGCGGGCGTGTCGCGCTCGGCCGTTAGCCGGGCGGCCATCGAAGCCTCAGAAGCGGAAGTGGAAGCTCTGCTCAACCGCCGTTTCGATGACGTGAAGCTGTTGGTGATCTACATCGACGGGCTGATCTTCGGCAAATACACAATGATCGGCGCGATCGGCGTGGACACCCAGGGCCACAAGCATGTGCTGGGCATTCTCGAGGGCGCTACGGAAAACACCGCCGTGGTCACCGCTCTGCTGGAAGATGTCGTGGCCCGCGGCGTCGATCCCAAACGCAGGATGCTGTTTGTCATCGACGGATCGAAGGCCCTGCGCGCCGCCATTAACACGGTCTTCGGCGCCGAGCAGTCGGTGCAGCGCTGCCGCGCTCACAAGCTCCGCAACGTGCTCGGCTATTTGCCCAAGGACCAGCAAGCGCAGGTCAAGAGCGTGCTGCGCGCCGCCTGGAAACTCCCGCCCAAGGAGGGCATGGCGCGCATCAAGAAAGTGGCTGCATGGCTGGATAACAGCTACCCGTCGGCTGCATCCAGTCTGATCGAAGGACTGGAAGAGTGCTTTACCATCAACCGCCTGGACATCCCGCCGGCGTTGCACCGCTGCCTGGCGACCACCAACATCATCGAAAGCCCGCACGCCGGAGTGCGCATCCAGACACGCCGCGTCACTCATTGGCAGAACGGCAAGATGGTGTTGCGCTGGATGGCCTCGGCCTTCCTCCGAACAGAGAAGCGATTCAATCGCATCATGGGGCATCGCGATCTCTGGGCTTTGGAAGCAATCCTCAACCCCTCTGCGACCGCTAGCCAAAAGGCGGCGTAGTAACATCAACCCAACCGCCGCCCACCACTTTCAACTACGCGCGGGACATGCTCGTCTGCGCCGATAGATTTTCTTTCCATTGGCTGTCTTCTCCCGCCAGCGAAACTGCCAAATATCTGAATGCATTTTGCGAGTTCTTCGT
>DATIWA010000351.1:0-6945 GCA_035465515.1 Candidatus Limnocylindrales bacterium
CGGACTGGACAACATCGGCGTTTTCGACCGCAGCGCCCCGCTGCCTACCGGCGGCAGCCTGGAGCAGGCGGACGGCACGGCCTGGATGGGCATGTTCAGCCAGAACATGCTCGAACTCGCGTTTGACATCACCGCACACGACCCGAGCTACGAGCCCATGATCATTAAATTCGCCGAGCACGTCTACTACATCGGCGCGGCGCTCAACCAGCCCGGTCAGGACGGCATGTGGGACGAGGAAGACGGCTTCTACTACGATCTGCTGCGGCTGCCCGACGGCCGCGCCCAACGGCTCAAGGTGCGCTCCATGGTGGGGCTCATGCCCCTGTGCGCCACGTCGGTGGTCGAAAAGTGGATGCGTGAGAGCATTCCACAGACCATGGCTGCGGTGTATGAACGCCTGCGCCGGATACCTGAACTCGCCGCGACCCTCCACCCCACAGGCCCGGGACACTTAGGGGTAGCCGAGCGCGGGATCATCGCCCTGCTCAACCCGCACCGGCTGCGCCGCATCCTGAGCAAGATGCTCGACGAGAACGAGTTCCTAAGCCCCTACGGCATCCGCTCGCTCTCCAAGTACCATCAGCAGCACCCGTTCGTTTTGCACGTGAACGGCCAGGAGTACCGCGTGGACTACCTGCCGGCCGAATCGAACACCGGAATGTTCGGGGGCAATTCCAACTGGCGCGGCCCGGTCTGGATGCCGGTGAACGTGCTCATCATCCGGGCGCTGCTGAACTTCTACCTGTACTATGGCGACAACTTCAAGATCGAATGTCCTACAGGTTCTGGGAAGATGATGAACCTTTTTGAGGTGAGTAGAGAGATCGCTGACCGGCTCACCCGGATATTCACCCGCGACGAACATGGCCGGCGGGCGGTGTATGGCGGCACGGAAAAATTCCAGAGCGATCCCAACTGGCGCGACCACATCCTGTTCTACGAATACTTTCACGGCGATAACGGCGCCGGGCTGGGAGCCAGCCATCAAACCGGCTGGACCGGACTGGTGGCCAAGGTGATCCAGCTTTACGGGTTCCTGGATGCCGCCCAAGCACTGGAAGCAGGCAAAGAGGCCGTGTTCCTGAAAGGCCCCGAGACGGCGGAGAGAGAGAAGAAAGCAGCCTGAGGATTCCCGGCATCTCTGACCTGATCTTCAGCGATGCGCGCTGTCCTGTTTCCGGAACAATCTACACGAGAAATACGCAAAACGCCGCTTGAAATCACATGGAGATTGTGATGCGAGAGTGGAGCTTGTGGCCTGCAAGCCATTGCACAGGGCCCCTATGCGTGCCGCCAATAGGATCTAGGTTGAACTACCATGTGAAAACAATTTGTAGAGTGCTTCATCTGCGTGCGGCAGTTAATAACTAGTAGATTAGTTATAGTGAAGCATTTTAAAAGTGGATAGAAGCATAAATATTTTAGTTGACTCAGCATATTCTTCTATTACAATCCATCCGCGTTTCCCCCAAGATAAGAGTTTCCGGGTCCATCCAGGAACAGGTTAGCTGGCAAACAGGGCGGTTGCAGTCCAGGCCAATGCATTTTTGCAGGTTCTGTGGAGGTAAGGGTGCGCTCACGGGCGTCGTTGTTGCTTGCTGTTCTCGCGCTATTTGTTCAGATCGCGTTCGCTCAAACTTCTCTGAGAAAAATTGGCGAGCTTGAGCTCGGAGTCCAGGGGATTTCTGCGACGGTCCAGCCTGCCAATCCAACGATCCCTAAAAATACAGCCGCGGGCGTGCGAATCGTCGTCAACACTCCGAATGGTCCACTGAGTTCGGCCGACGTCGCCAAATTTGTGGGCGGGAATTTTGAAGTTCATGGCGAGTTGTCAGGCCCGGTCCTGGTTGGCACGGTGACGCTGCCGGTGGTAGACCCCAATGGGGGCACGCCCATCGTTGACCCGCTGCTGCTTCCCATACCTCCGCTGAGCGAGTCGGGGGACTATACCCTCAGCAATCTGCGCATTGTAGTTAACGGCATTCCGGCCCTTGATGTATCGCCGGCAACTATTCCGGTCAAAGTCATAGACCAGGTCTTAATTACATCAGTGCAGACGCGGCCGCTGACCCTGGATGAGATCAAGGCTGCGGGCATCGTTCTGGACAGCAACGATTTTCTAGGCTTTCAGTTCACCATCGGACTGGCCCTGCAGTCGAACGCGACCACAATTTCATTCCCGGTGGTATTTGACCGCAAAGGCGTGCCCATACCGCAGCCTCTGCTGCCGCCCGGCCCGCCCACGCGCGATTCGGTGCCGATACCTACGATCGTCCCGGTATTGCTGAATTTGACTGACGCCAACGGCAATGACATCAGCGAGAACCAGATCACATTGCCCAATGGGAATCCTGCCCCGGTGAAGATACCCAGCGTGTTGGTGATCCCGGGGGACATCGGGTTCCTGAAACAGTTCTTTTCAGCGCAGCTGTTTGTCGCCAACGGAGCGCCGGGCGGTTCCGGACTGGTGGTGCATGACATCAACGGGACCATCAATCTTCCTCCCGGAGATGATGGTGTGGGAGGCACGGCTGACGACCCGCTGAGCCTGCCGAATACCAAGGATGGCCCGGAACCCGCAACCAAGCCGGTTCGCGCCGTGGGGCCGGACGGAAAATCAGGCACGGCTGACGACATAGGCACGCTGAATCTAGCGGACCAGGGGCAGGCCGAATTCATCCTGCGCGGAGACAAAGAAGGCTTCCACAAGATCAGTTTCAACATTCAGGGAGTGCTGGACGGGCTGGCTACCGGGCCTGTGAACGTGACCGGTTTGGCGCAGGGCGGGGTCCTGGTACGCAATCCATTCTTTGACCTGACCTTTGCAGTTCCGGCCATTGTGCGCAACGGCGAGCAGTTCAAGGTTTACGTGACCGTAAAGAATCTGAGCCAGTCGGCGGCCAACCTGGTCAGCCTGACGCTTGATTCGTCGCGTCTGAGCGGCGCCACGCTTATCAGCACTCCGACGCAGGTCATCAATACCATCGCCGGAGGCGGGGCCACGACGCTGACCTACCTCTTCAAGAGCCTGCGCACCGGGCAGGTGGTGGCGAGCTATCTCCATTTCGATACCACAGACGGCTCCACGGGCGACTTGAAGTTCACGTTGGGCGTGGGCGAACGCGGCATCCCGCTATCACCTGACACGCTGGTGCTGCCTTCGTCGGTGGACAACCTGCCGCAGTCGGTAGTTGATGCAGCCATGCTGGTGCTTGGCGAAGGCTGGAGCATTGCCAATGCGCCCAACGGCACGCTGCCGGCCAGCGTGATCCGTACCAGCAAAACCATTGTCACGCAGAAGGCGCTGGCGCTGGCGGAGGCGGGGCTCAGGGTGGGCCTGGGCCAGCCGGTGGAAGACGCATTGCGCGACCTGCTGGCTGATTTCTATGGCGGCAAGACACTCGATCCAGGTTTCGATCAGCTGCTGAGAACAACCCAGGGCGGGCAGGACTTCGAGCGCGCTGTTGGCGCAGCGATTGCGCAAGCCACCGCAGGCACGAAGGATGCGCTGACGGTCGAGAACAATCTGGCCGACGTGTTCTCCTCAGGGCCGGACTTCGTCTCTTTTGCTCTGGCCAGCGGCACAGCGGCGCCGCCCGTGACATTCAGTCTGACCGACGGGGCCGGCAAGGTGAGCCAGAACCTGGGCTCGCCGCAGTTCACCAATGATGTCCCCGGATTTGCGCAAGCCCCTCTGGGGATCGTGGATGCTTCGCCGATCCTGGGCCTGCTGACCACGCCCTTAGCGTATCCATACACGCTCCAGATGACCGGCACGGCCGCAGGCACGGTTGACTTGGCGGTCACCATGCCGCATGCCGACGGCAGCTTTATTCGCGGCCAGATCAACGGCGTTCCCATTACGCCAGGACTGCGCGCGCGCATTGTGCTCGATGTTGCGCAGCCCAACCGGCTGGTTCTGGAACTTGATACCGGCAATGACGGCACCTTCATCACGCAGCAGCCCTTGAGCACCTCGATTGTCCCGATGCAGGGCCCCAACCTGATTTCCGCCACCATCATCGGTCCGGAGACGCTGCCGGGCGCGAGTTCGCTGGGCGTGCAGATGGCGCTGCTGTTTGACCGCGTGGTGCTCGGCGGCACGGCACAGCAGGTAGGGAACTATCAGATTCCCGACAACGCTGTTCTGCAGGCGCGTGCGCAGCTTTCCGGGCGCATCGTAGTGGCCAACCTGCGGGAACCCGAAGGCCCCTACGTTCCCACAACGGTCAGCGTGAGCAACATTGCTGACGTGCGCGGCTCGATTGGAGCCTCGGGGACGGTGCCGCTGCAATCGCGCGTTGGCGATCCGGGCGCGGTGGTTTCGGGAAGAGTGTTCAACGCCGACGGCACTCCGGTAAGCACGGCCGTGGTGACCTATAGCACGGTTCCTCCCGGTGATTGTGCTGCGGAATCGCAGGAACAGCCAGTTGGAGTGTCCAGTGTTCCGGTAAGCGCGGACGGGCGGTATGAGTTCCGCTACGTGCACCAGGACGCCTGCGGGATGCCTTTCCAGATATCCACGCAGGACCCGAACACGGGGGCCTTGCGGCAGCTGAGCAATTTTGTGCGCATTCCCGCGCAGAGATTGATTATGGACCTGGCCATCCTGGGTCTGGGATCGGTGGCGGGCACGGTGCGCGATCTCAGCGGCATCCCGGTACCGGGAGCCACGGTGGTCGTCCTGAGCCAGACCGACACCCAGATTGGCGCGCGAACGACGACGGATGGCGCCGGGCAGTACTCGGTTTCAGGGGTGACTGTGGGACCGGTGAGCGTTCAGGCGGGAAAGGGAAGCAGCCTTGGCCGCGGCGCGGGCAATATTTCCCGGGCGGGCAACACCGCGACCGTGGACGTAACCCTGGACAGCGGTCAGCTCAGCGTTTCCGGAGTGCTGCAAAGGCAGGAAAACGGAGTCACTTCCCCGGTGCCCAATTGGCCCGTGGTGTATAGCGTGGTGGACGGCAGCATCAATACGCCGGTTGCGGTAGTCAATACCGATGCCTTCGGCAATTTCAACTTCACCAGCGTGCCAACCGGGAATTTCGTCATTTCGGCACAGTTGACCGCCAATGATCGCGGATCCATAACCGGATTTGCGACGGCCAACCAGAACCTGATCAATCAAAACATCACGATCGTCATCAATACGGCCAGCCAGGGCACGGTCAATGGAAAGGTCACAATGCCGGATGGCTCGCCGGCGGCGGGCGTTGTGGTTTTCAGCGGCACAACGGGCGTGGTTACCGGCACGGATGGCGCCTATACCTTGACGGGAATGCCGGTGCGAGCGGGCTCCCAGACCATTGCGGCGGCGACCAGAGACGGATTGCGTTCGGGCAGCACCACGGTTTCCATTACCGTGGCAGGCCAGATCGTTTCCAATGCCAACATTGTTCTGTCCGGACTTGGCACCGTCCAGTTCACGGTGCTTGACAGCGGCGGGCTTCCGGTGGCGAACCAGAACGTGGGGCTGCTAACAGGCTCCTGCCCCTTCGCATGTGGATGCGATCCCAAGGCTACAGGCCCTGACGGTGTGGTCAGCTTTACCGGCCTGCCTGTCGGCCAGGTGAGCGTTGTAGCGGTTTCCAGCTCATTCGATGTGGCCCGATCCAGCGCTTCCATTGTGGCGGATGGCACGACCGGCTTTGGCGTGCTGCGCTTTGCCGGCAGCGGCACTGTGACCGGCAACGTGCTCGATCCCGATGGCCATCCGGCATTCGGTACGGACATCGCACTGAACGCCAACAAATTTGACCCGGATTCCTGTTCGCTGGTGTCGGGAGTGGCCCAGCGAATCCAGACCGACCTGAGCGGAAACTTCCGGTTTACCAACGTAAAAGTAGGACGCGTGGGCGTGACCGCGTCCCAGATATTTTTCCCCACCCAGGTTGGAGCGCAGGGAGCGATTGCCGGCGCGGGACAGACGGTCAACTTCAACCTGAAGCTGGTCAACACGATTTCCGGAGTGCTCTCCGGCACCGTGCTACTGCCCGATGGAGAAACGCCGGCAGGGCCGGGTGTTGAAGTGACCGCCAACGGCCCGCTGCCGGACGTAACCGTGGTCACCGATGCCAGCAGCCATTTCCAGTTCGCCAAGATCTTTCCCGAGGGAACATACAAAGTCACGGCCCGCGATCCGATCAGCGGCGGAGTGGTGCAGGACACGCTTTTCCTCCGTGCCGGACAGGACATGGCGCACGACCTGCGGCTGAAAGGCAAAGGCACGGTGACGGTGCAGGTTGTAGATGGCTCCAACCAGCCGGTGGATACGGCCTTTGTGAAGCTGAGCGAGAGCACCTTCCCCAACTCCGTGCAGGAAGACGCGGTGCAGCCGGCCAACCAGGGCACGGTGACATTCCAGCAGGTGTTTGAAGGGCCATTTACGGTGGAAGCGTCCGACCTTGTTGGACGCGGCGGCAGAGCTTCTTCCGTCCTGCCGGGTCCGGGCGGCACGGTCAACGTTGTGGTCCAACTGACCACAACGGGCACGGTGCAAGGCCACTTCCTGATGCCGGACACCACGCCGATTCCATTTGGCACAGTGCGGCTGCTGGCCGGCGGACATCAACTTGGCCAGCTCACAACCGATGGCAGCACCGATCCCGGCGCATTCTCATTCACTTTTGTTCCCGCCGGACCAGTGACTCTTGAAGCGCAGGACCCGGTTACGGCGCGCACCGGCGTGGCAGCCGGAAGTATCTCGACAGACGGACAGGTGCTGGTTCTGGATGTAGTGGCCCAGGGGCTGGGCACCGTAACCGGCCTTATCACCAGCAACGGCACGCCGGAGCCGGGCGCCAGGGTAGAAATCTTCTCAGGCAGCTATCACGCGATCACGGTATCGGATTCCACGGGACGTTATCTGATTTCGGGAGTGCCGGAAGGCCACATCGTGGCCAACGCCAGCCTCCAGAACGGATTCCTGGCGGGCACTGCTTC
>DATIWA010000352.1:0-6841 GCA_035465515.1 Candidatus Limnocylindrales bacterium
CGGCACGTGGGTACTTGGGCGCCCCCCGGCGGGACAGCCCGGCCTTCTGCTTTACATCATGGTTGACAGCGTGGCCGCAACGCTCGACGCGATCGTGGCCAACGGAGGCGAAATCGTGCAGCCCATGGGCATGGATGCCCCCGAGATCACCGCCCGTTTCCGCGATCCGGCAGGAAATGTGATCGGGCTATATCAGGAGCCGGGATAAGCAGGAAAATCACCGGCATCGCCGGGCAATCATGTTCAGATCGCCCATACCAGATCACGCGATTTTCTTTATTGCTGCGCGCCGACAGCTCCCTTTTCTGTTTCGCTGCTGGCCGAGGTGGCCGGTTGGGCGAAGAAGTTGTGGTCGTACAGAGCGCGATAGAACTTGCCGCTGATCTCGGCGGCCTTTGGGCCGTACGTGGGGCGTCCTCCCTGAAGGAAGATCACGGTGACGATGCGCCCGTACTCGGTGTTGGCGTATGAGGCAAACCAGCCGAAGCGCGTGCCGGACTTGGAGCAGGTGCCGGTCTTGCCCAGGATCTGCTCTTCACTGAAGTTGAGGTGCACGCTGCGCGCGGTACCGTACTGCACAGCGCCCATCATGCCATCCTGGAGTTCAGGAATCACATCTGCGATATCAAGCTGGCGCTTGACCTTGGGCTGGAAATCGACAATGGCTTCCGGCGAGGTCGGATGCTGGAGGTAGTAAAGCGTGCCGCCGTTGGCCACCGCGGAAACCAGGGCGCCGAGTTGCAGCGGCGTCATGCTGATGCTTTCACCGAAGGAGCACATTTTGCCGACGCCTCCGCGATTGGCGGCAAGTTCATGCGCGGGGAAAGTGCCGAGGTGCTCGCCCGCAATGTGATAGCCGGCGAGTTCGCCCAGACCGAACTGGTGGGCGTAATAGCTGACCTTGGCAAAGCCGAGGCGGCGTCCAACGGCCTCGAAGTATGCGTTGTTGGAGTGGGCCAGCGCCTCAGTAAGGTTCATACGAGAGCGGCGGCCGAGCGTGATCTGCGTTTCGCTCGAGATAACGCCTTCACTCAGCGCGGCCAGCGCAACTGCAACCTTAATGGTGGAGCAGGGTTGCGCGCCTTCCGAGAGAGCGAGCTTCTGGTTCACCATGGCGAGAATGCGGCCGCTGGTTGGATCAATGGCCACCACAGTCCCGTTCATATTTCCAAGAGCGTCAATGGCCGCCTGCCGGACGATGGGATCTTCACCGGCGGTCTCGTCGCCTTCGGTGACGTCAGCGGCATAGGAACTGGTGGTGAAACGTTCCACATAACGGCGGCGCCGATGATGATGAACGACGCGTTTGCGCGACCTGGCCGAATGCACGACCGCCTGCTTGTGGCGCAGATGGGCCATGTGCTTCTGCGCGTGAGAGTTTTCCGAAACGGCGGTGTTTTTCCGGGCCGCCCTGGTACGCGGCGAAGCATATGCGCTGGAGACGGTGGCAATGACGAGGGCCAAAATGACGAAGAGCAGAATCCTGAACCTGAACATCATGGGATCCATAAAAAACAAGTTAGTACCCCGAAGGGCCATGGTTGCCGGGGAACCGGTCAGTCTTCAGAAGTGAAAGACGCCGGAAGGTTGAGCGCTCAGCCCATGTTAAGGGAAGCGCTGCAATCGTCGCAATCCGAACTTTACCTGAAATTGCAGGGTAAGTACCTTTCTGATTATTAAAGATGGCAGCAGCCCTGGCCGGGTTTGCTCGTCGTAGCGGCGCACCACTGCAGCCAGAACCCGCATGAAGCGGCTGCGGTGAAGCCGATTTCCCCGCAGCCTGGACACTAAAAGTCAGGGCTGTGATCTATCGATTGACCCTGAGTTAAAATTCTTAGCCTATACCATTGCCTCGCCGCGCTTGCGGATGAATGCCGGCACGTCGAGGTCATCGGGTTCCACGCTTGACTTCATGGCCTCACTCACCGCAGCCAGGTTGGGGGTTTCGCGCGCCGGCGTCGACATAACGCGCGGTGGCATGCCGTTGCCGTTGTGCCCTGCTCCATTGGTTTTGGCTACAGGCTGCGCCGCCGGCTGCTGCACCTGGTAGGCGTTGGCCGTGCGGGCTGAAGTGATGGCCTGCTGCGTGACGCTCACGCTGCGCTCGCGGCGCTGCGGCACGTCGGTCTTGAAGCCGGTAGCGATGACCGTGATCTTGACTTCGTCTTTCATCTTTTCGTCCTGCACGGCGCCGAAGATGATGTTGGCGTCTTCATGGGCAGCCGACTGGATGATGGTGGACGCCTCGTTGACCTCGGCCAGCTTCAGCGAACTGGAGCCGGTGATGTTGATCAGGATGCCGCGAGCACCGTCAATCGCGCCTTCTTCCAGCAGCGGGGAGGAGATGGCGGCCTGCGCGGCCTCGATGGCGCGGCGTTCGCCCTTGGCGACGGCGGTCCCCATCACGGCGTGGCCCATGCCCTGCATGATGGTCTTAACATCGGCGAAGTCACGGTTGATAATGCCGGGGATGGTGATGATGTCGGAAATTCCCTGTACCGCCTGGCGCAGGATGTCGTCGGCCACGCGGAAGGACTCGAAGAACCCGGCGTTCTGCGCGACGGCGAGCAGGCGTTCGTTGGGGATAACGATCATGGTGTCCACGCTGTCCACCAGTTCGGCCATGCCGCGCTCCGCCTGCGTCATGCGGCGCTTGCCTTCAAACGCAAACGGCTTGGTCACCACCGCCACCGTGAGCGCGCCCATCTCGCTGGCGAGCGACGCGATGATCGGGGCAGCCCCGGTACCCGTCCCTCCGCCGAGCCCGGCGGTAACGAATACCATGTCACTCCCTTCGAGTGATTCTATGATCTGATCAGCGTCTTCAAGGGCCGCCCGGCGGCCGACTTCCGGATTTGCGCCCGCGCCCAGCCCCGTGGTCAGTTTGGTGCCAAGCTGGATCTTCACTGGCGCTCGCGACATTTGCAGCGCCTGCAAATCGGTGTTGGCCACCACAAACTCCACGCCTTCCATGCCTGCGCAGATCATGCGATTGACCGCGTTCCCGCCTCCGCCGCCCACGCCGATCACCTTGATCTTCGCGTTGTTCCGCGGATCTTCGTTGAACTGAATGCGAATATCGTTCTCCGGCTGCTGCATCTTCCTTCTTTCCTCGCTCATGCGGTTACTCCCAGGCTTGATTTGCCGTCTCGGCCAGCAAAGGACACGGTTTCATCCGTGCCGCGATTGATCTCCTTCCGCCCCGCCTCCGGCAACGCGGAAACTAACTACTCCGTTCCGTCAACACTCTCATGCTCCCAGTTTGGCCAGCAGCGTCCGCACGCGGGCGCCGAAACCTTCCTCCCGGATCATCTTCGCCGCGGTCGTGCGATGCGCGTACATCGCCAGTCCGATCGCCGTCGCGAACTCCGGCTCCGCCAGCTGCTCCGGCATGCTGGCAATCGAAGCCGGCGAGGCCAGCCGCACCGGCCGGTCCATGGTCTTTTCGAAAATATCCGGCAGTCCGTTCAGGCGCGACCCGCCTCCCGTCAGCACCAGTCCTGCATTGCACAACTCCAGCACGCCCGCCTGTTTCAGATGGTCACACAGCAACTCGCAAAGTTCTTCGGCGCGGGGCTCCAGGATTTCCGCCATGAAACGCCGCGGCATCAATCGTGACGGCCGGTCGCCCACCGCCGGCACCTCAATCTCATCGCTCTCAGGCACCCTCTTGCTCACCGTCTCGCCAAAACTCTTCTTGATCTTCTCGGCCGACGAAAGCGGAGTGCGCAGCCCCACGGCAACATCGTTGGTAAAGTGGTCGCCGCCCACGGGAACCACCCCCGTATGCGCCACCATGCCGTCGTGGTAAACAATCAGGTCCGTAGAGCCCGCCCCAATGTCCGCCAGGCACACGCCCAGCTCTTTCTCGTCGGCGCGCAACACGGCATCGGCAGACATCAGCGCCTCATACACCACGTTGTCCACCTGGAGCCCCGCGCGATTCACCGCCGTTACCACGTTCTGCGTCGCGCTCGCCGAAGCCGTCACCATGTGCAGGTTCAGCTCCAGCCGCCGCCCCATCATGCCCGCCGGATCGCGCAACCCGTTCTGATCGTCCAAAATGAACTCCTGCGGCAGCAGATGCAGAATCTCCCGGTCGGCCGGCAGCAGCACGGACCGCGCCTTCTCCACCGCCGCCCGTATGTCTTCGCGCGTCACGTCCCGCGGACGTGACCCCAGCGTGATCCCTCCGCGGCTGCTCACACCTTTAATATGTGATCCGCCGACAGCCACCATCGCATTCCCCACCGCGCAGCCTGCAATTTTCTCGGCTTCCTCCACGGCTTTCTGGATGCTCTGCACCGCCTTGTCCAGCTCCACGATGACGCCTTTGCGCGAACCCCGGCTCTCCACCACTGCGTGTCCGCGATAGCGCAGCCCGCCATCGCCCGCCTGGCAAATCAGGGCCACCGTCTTGGCGCTGCCCGCGTCCAGTACTGTGATCGCGCTCTGGTTCGAATCCTTATTCATAGTCTGCGTTTGGTACTTCGTATTTCCGGATAAGCAACTACGCTCCTTGGCCCGCAGCTAGCTCTGCGGTTTCCGTTCTACACATTCTTCCCATCCAGGCGACGATCGCGATCGTGCTCACTTTTTTCTCCACCGTTTCCTCCTCGCCTCCATTTTCGGTCTCGCCTTGGCGGGATGGCTGGCCGCCCGTTGCACCGGTTTCTTCCTGGTCGCCTTCCCCTGCTGGTCTCCGTGCCTCTGTGCCTCCGCGGCGGGTGGCGGCGCACCCTGGCCGTCCGGATTCACCACAATCTGCCCGTCATACCGCAAATCCACCGATTGCAAATTCGGAAACTGCTGGCGCCATTCGCCAATGTGGTCCACGTACAGCTTGTAGCGCTGCAAAAAATCCTGCGCCCCCAGATGCACCAGCAGCGTTCCGCCGCCTTCATTCGCCGTGACCTTTACGTCCTCAGGATCGGAAAGGTCCACCTCGCTCAACTGCCGCGTGTACCGCGGACCGCCCTCTCCCGCCGAATCCAGCTCCTGCGCCATGCGGTTGTAGATCTTCATGGCTGCCGCCCGCGAAGAGAGCGGCTCTGTGTCGCTGATTCCGTGGATCACCGGGAAGGAATAGTTGGTCTGGCGATTGGCCGGCATGCCCATGATCACGCCATTGGAGTCAACCAGGCTGATCCGCGAGCCGATCTGCACAAATGCCACCGGCGTCCTCTCCCGGATACTGACGGCAATCCGGTTCGGCAGCAACCGCATCACCGTCGCCGATTCCACCCACGGAATCTGCTCCAGTTGCCGTTTGCGCTCCTCCAGCGGAACAAAAAAGATGTTGCGGCCAATGTCCGCGCCCGCCACCTCCATCACGTGCGTGCGCGAAGCATTGTGCACACCGCTGATTTCCACGTTGTCGCTGGAATTAATGCGGAAACGCCAGGAGTGGACACCGTATCCATATGCCGTGGCCGCCGCGCCGCACACCGTCATCGCCGCCCCCACTATCAGCGCCGCCAGCTTCACCTGCCGGGCCGTCTTCTTCGGAATCGCGCTGCGCCGCACCGGCACGCGCTTCTGCGTGCGCAGAAACTGCGCTTCCTCTTCCTGCTCCAGATCTATTGTGTTGAGTTCTTCTTCCCGCGCGCGGGACGCCCGGGTTGGCGTGATGGTGCGTGCGAAGTTTTCCTCGCGGCTGGTCGCCGAGGTGCGTGGTTCCCTTGGATTGACTTCAATAAGCTCGCGCGCCATTAAAGCAATCAGGCCTGCGGAGTTTTCGCCAACCTCAATATACCTGTTTCTTCCCGATTTTGTTAGGAGAATTTATGCTCATTCCGATTTTTTTACGGACTTCACCCCCGCCCGTCATTCTCGCCGTCTTTTGCTCGCGTATGGACCTCTCCTGCGAACCCTGGGCGCCACCACGGAATCGTCTTTCCAAGACACTGGGGCTGATCCGCTCTTCTGGCCCCCGGCGATTTATCCCGACGGTCGCTTGAGAACGAAGGTGGCCCTGGGCGCATCCGATTATGTAGGGCTTGAAACGAGGCCAACTGTGCAACCGGCTGGTTTGAAAAAGTGACTTCGGTCCCGGAAGGTATGGCACCGGAATCATGAGGCCCCAAATTCAGGTGTAAGCATTCGATTGGGAAAGGAGGCCGATCATGCCGCTCGACAAACTCAGAGAGTTCCTTGACGGCCAGCGCCTCAAGTATGTGATTATCTCGCATTCGCCGGCCTATACAGCGGCCGGAATCGCGGCGCTGACGCATATTCCAGGGAAGGAACTTGCAAAAACCGTCATAGTGAAGATTGACGGTACGCTGGCGATGGCGGTGGTCTCCGCTTCACAGCATGTTGATCTTGCGCTCTTGAAAGCTGCGACCTTCGCCAAGACCGTGGAACTGGCGGCGGAAGACGAATTCAAGGAGAGCTTTCCTGGTTGTGAGCCGGGGGCCATGCCGCCGTTTGGCAATCTCTACGGAATGCCGGTCTTTGCCGATGAAAGCCTGTCGCGCGACAAAGAGATCGCCTTCAACGCAGGCTCCCACCGCGAACTCGTCCGGATTGCGTGGGCAGACTTTGAGAGGCTGGTCAAACCCAGGGTAATACACCTTGCGTACTCGAGGCGTGCCGGCGAAGCCGCATAAGCATGGATTGATGATTGATGCAGGTTCGCTCTGTGGTTTTCGCGTGCCAGGCCCTGACGGCATAAACATGCTTCATTTTCAAAATCCCGGGAGGCATTCGCCATGAAAACAACTCTGCAAAAACGCACTGCGGCCCCAGCCCGCAAAGGCGCCCACCGCCCATCTGCCCCGCCCGCGAGCGCAACCGTAACGATCCGCCATATCGGGGGCGAGTGGGCGAACCATTGGAA
>DATIWA010000353.1:0-3637 GCA_035465515.1 Candidatus Limnocylindrales bacterium
TTCCCCGCCGGCACGTCGGTCAGCTCTGACCGCAACGCCTGGACCGGTGAAATCCAGCTTCCCACCCGGTTTGTGACCGTGGTGGCCAAGTACTTCAACGGAAGCGACCTGCGCTTCTACTTTGCCAACCAGTTGTTCTCAACATTTAACGACGCCACCGGTCTGACGGGAACGGCCTCGGCTCCTTCAATTGACGGTTCCTCGACCGTGGTTTTCGGCCTCTTGAACGGCGTACCCGTGGTGGCCCCGCAGGAGCCGATCCGCGGACAGGGCGGATTCGTGGATCTGGGCTTCCCGCTGTCCCGCATCTTCAATGCTGATCCCTCGGGCCGCAATGCCGGCTGGACCCTTAATCTGCACTACGGCCTGGACAATGCGCTCGCTCGCGATGTGCGGCGTTTGGGCGCCGCCAACCGTCAGAAGTCTGACGTCGCCGTGGGAACGCTCAGCTACAAGATGAACAACTTCGTCAGCTTCGTGCTGGAGGAGTCGTACTACCGGACGCGGGCGATTGCCAACCCAACGACCGGGGCGCTTCCCCTGTTTGAAGGCCGGCCCAATCGTGAGTGGAAGGATTTCCGCTCAGAATTTGGTCCGATCTTCAGCTTCTAACCTTTTGAATAACTGTTAAAGTAGGCACAATACAAACCGGGTCAGGCCGTGGCCGGCCTGACCCTCTCTTCCAGGAGGCCATATGCCAGAACCCACCATGCAGGCAACAGCGGCGGACCAGGTGCCAACCTCAAAGATATGGTTGGTCATTCTCGCTTCTGCTGTGGGAACCATGATCGAATGGTACGACTTCTATATCTTCGGCAGCCTTACGGCAATCCTGGCGCTGAAGTTTTATCCGCCAGGACACGACATGTTCGCCTACATCGCGTATCTGGCGACGTTCGCGGTTGGTTTCGTCGTGCGTCCGTTCGGCGCTCTCTTCTTTGGCCGAATCGGTGATCTGGTAGGACGTAAATACGCGTTCCTGGTGACGCTCAGCATCATGGGCGGCGCCACGGCATTGATCGGCGCTTTGCCCACATTCAAGACCGCGGGCTGGTTTGCTCCCATCATCCTTATTCTCATCCGCATACTGCAGGGACTCGCCCTGGGCGGTGAATACGGCGGCGCGGCGGTTTACGTGGCCGAACACGTGCCCGACAACAGGCGCGGTTTTTACACCAGCTTTATCCAGATCACTGCCACCCTGGGTCTCTTCGTCTCGATCCTGGTGATTCTTGGCACGCAGGCTTCCATGACCAAGGAAGACTTCAGTGAGTGGGGCTGGCGTATTCCGTTCCTGGTCTCGGCGATTTTGGTGGCCATCTCGCTTTACATTCGCATGAAGATGGAAGAGTCGCCCATCTTTGCCTCCATCAAGAGCGCGGGTATGAGCTCCGCACAGCCGCTGAAGGACGCATTCACCCACTGGCCGAACATGAAGCAGGTCCTGATTTCACTGTTCGGGGCCACCGCGGGCCAGGGCGTCGTCTGGTATACAGGACAGTTCTTCGCGCTGTTCTACATGCAGACCGTGCTTAAGATCAATCCCAAGACAGCCAATTACATCATTGTCTGGGCCTTGCTGTTCGGTATGCCGTTCTTCACGATTTTTGGCGCATTGTCTGACAAAATCGGCCGCAAGTGGATCATGATGCTCGGCTGTTTGCTGGCCGTGGTGAGCTATATCCCCATCTATCACGCAATGCATGACGCCGCGGGCAACAACGTAACCACCTTTACTTCCGCCACCGCCAAGGCCACCGGCGCAACCACGCTGACGGCGATGACTGTGGATGAGGCGGGGAAAACGGTCCCGGCGAAGGAAGCTGCCAATCCGGACACCAAGAAACTGATCTTCCTCATCTGGATCCAGATGATCTGGGTGTGCATGGTTTACGGACCGATCGCGGCTTACCTTGTGGAGGCGTTCCCGGCCAAGATCAGGTACACCTCGCTCTCATTGCCGTATCACATAGGCAATGGTGTGTTCGGCGGCCTGCTCCCCCTGATCGGTATCTGGGTCAGCGCTGCCACCGGGAACATTTACGCGGGTTTGTGGTACCCCATGGGAATCGCGGGCCTTACCTTCATCGTCGGATCACTCATGCTTCGTGACACCAGGGGAGTTAAGATCTGGCACGAGGTTGGCATAGCGGCCAAAAAGTAGCCTTACCCGCGCTTGCCCATTCGGTGCGGCGCGGGTGTAGGATTATCTGTTTCGAACCGGCGGGTGGCTTCGGGCCACCCGCGTCATCATTGCGGCTCATCCCCTGCGGGCCCTTTCGAGTTCGAAAGCTTCGAGTTCGAAAAAAGAAGAGGTCAATAGAACCATGGCTGACGCTCGCGTAATGAAAGTGGAACAGGATTCGGACCTGACGGAAGCCCAGATTGCGGTCCATTGGAGAGAAGAACAGTACTATTACCCCAGCGCTAAATTTATCGGACAGTCCAACCTTGCCGACTCCGCGGTCAACGACCGGTTCAGCGAAAAGAATTTTCCCGAGTGTTTCCGCGAGTACGCCGATCTGCTGAGCTGGGACCATTACTGGCATACCACGCTCGATACCAGCGATGCCCCGTTCTGGAAATGGTTCGCCGGGGGCAGGCTGAACGTCTCCTATAACTGCGTGGACCGCCATCTGGAAAAATATAAGAACAAGGCGGCCTTTATTTTTGTCGGCGAGCCCGAAGAAGAGCCGCCCGTGGCCATTACGTACCAGGAGCTTTACTACCGGGTGAACGAGATGGCGGCGCTGCTGCGTGATTTTGCCGGAGTGAAAACCGGCGACCGCGTCACCATCCATATGCCGGTGGTCCCGGAACTGCCCATCACCATGCTGGCGTGCGCCCGCCTGGGAGCAATCCACTCCGTTGTGTTTGGCGGTTTCAGCGGCGAAGCCTGCGGCATGCGCGCGTCCGACTCCGGCAGCAAGGTTCTGGTCACCATTGACGGCTATTATCGCGGCGGCAACATGACCGACCACAAAGAGAAAGCCGACCACGCGGCGGAGATTGCGGAAAAAGAAGGCAATAAGCTGGAGAAGGTCCTTGTGTGGCGGCGTGAGGCAGGCAAGTACCACTCGGCCAGGCCCATGGTGCAGGGGCGGGACTACTTTGTGGATGAGGTCCTCAAGAAATATGCGGGACAGATCGTGGCGCCCGTTTCCATGCCGTCCGAGGCCCCGCTCTTCCTTATGTATACAAGCGGCACCACAGGCAGACCCAAGGGATGCCAGCACGGCACCGGCGGCTATCTGGCGTATGTGACGGGGACGTCAAAATATATCCAGGACATTCATCCTGAAGACGTGTACTGGTGCATGGCCGATATCGGCTGGATCACCGGGCACTCTTACATCGTTTACGGTCCGCTGGCCCTGGCGGCCACCAGCGTCCTGTTTGAAGGCGTGCCCAATTATCCGGATGCCGGGCGGCCCTGGCGAATCGCGAAGCGCCTGGACGTGAACATCTTCCATACTTCGCCGACTGCCATCCGCATGCTGCGGAAGGCCGGGCCCGACGAGCCTGCCAAATACGATTACCACTTCAAGCACATGACGACCGTGGGCGAGCCGATTGAGCCTGAAGTTTGGAAGTGGTACTACGAGGTGGTGGGCAAAGGCGAGGCCGTGATCGTGGA
>DATIWA010000354.1:0-2788 GCA_035465515.1 Candidatus Limnocylindrales bacterium
TCCAGCGTTACCGCCTGCAATATCCGCGCGATCCCAGCCTGCTCACCGTCTCTCACTTTCTCGTCAATTATCCCTTTGCCACCCGTCTGTATCCTGACTCCATCGACGCAGTCGAGCACGTGAAGCAGTGGGGAGAGGCAGTGGTCCTGACCGATGGTGACGTGGTGTTTCAGCCCCTCAAAGTCGAGCGTTCCGGGATTTACGAAACGGTGGAAGGCAGGGTCTTGATTTACATACACAAAGAGCACGAACTGGACGATGTCGCGCAGCGTTATCCGGCCGACCACTATGTTCTGATAGACGACAAATTGCGCATTCTTACCGCGGTGAAGAAAATCTGGGGCGGAAAAGTGACCACGGTTTTTCCCCGGCAAGGCCATTACGCCCACGACCCGAAAATTCTGGCTGCCTATCCGCCTGCCGACATCAGCATTGAGCGTATCGGCGATCTGGTCAACCTCAACATGGCTTCATTCCTGCAATAACAGGTTTGTCTGCCGGCCTTAAGACGCGCAAGTTGTGTTAGCTTCCACCGGTGGCTGGAGAAGGGCTGGCAATGCCGAAATTTGTCATCGAGCGCGATATTCCGGGCGTGGGAAATTTGCAGCCGCAAGCTATGTGACACAGGACAAGATTTACTGCGTGTACATCGCGCCGGAGGAAAAGACGGTCCGCGAGCACGCCAATCAGGGCGGGGTCCCGGCGAACCGGATCTCGGAAATCAAGACTACGATCCAACCACAGCGGAGTAGCCCGGCGGCTAGCCCCGGACGGCAATTCCCTGTACTTCGAAGCGGGCATCAAACAGCAGTTTGCCGGAGCCCAGGAACGCCCGCGCCGGGAACGCGCCGTTGAAATACGTCACGTACACGGCGTTGAATTCATTGAACAGACTCACATCGGAACAATAGACCTGCACTGAAACCAGGTCAGCCATGGTCAGCCCGGCGGCTTGCAGCGTCTGCTTCAAGGCATCCATCACCAGCCGCGCCTCCTCGCTCGCTGATGCCGGCGGGCGTCCCGTGTCCGGATCCAGACCGATATGCCCGCTGAGATAAAGCGTATCGCCGGCCCAGACAGCATCGCTCAAAGGCAGCTTTTCTGTTTCGGTGCGCGGCAGCCGCATCCGCCTGAGCCCGCCGCCCGCAACAGCCAGACCCAAACAGAATATGCTTTCGATCAGATGTGACATGGTGTTCTCCTCTTGCGTGATTAGCGACTGATCTTGATGGCCGGGCAGGCCGGTGTGGCAAGCGCCTCAATACGCGCGCGGATCGTGGACCTTACCTGGTCAAGCGCCTTCCTGTCTTCCAGCAACTGGAACCCCCAATGCGCGCCGATGGCCAGGGAGTAAATCTCGAAGGCGAAGTGCTCGGCATTCACTGACGTTTTCAGGTGACGCGCCTTTTTTGCGCCTTCCACGGCGCGGGCCAGGACGCCCAGCCACTCCTTCATGGCCGCGGCAATGGCGTCGCGCACCGGCCCTTCGCGGCTGTCAAACTCGAATGACGCTGCGGCAAAGAAACAGCCGCCCTTGAAGACCTTGCCTTCCACGTACTGCAACCAGTTTTCGCAGAGCTGCCACAGCCTTGGTACCCCCTGCGGCGCTTCCAGAGCGGGACGGATGACCCGGTCGGCAAAAATCGTTCGCGCCATGTCCACGGTGGCCAGTTGCAGCTCTTCCTTGGACCCGAAGTGGGCGAACAGGCCGCTCTTGCTCATCTTCAACTCTTCAGCCAGCCGGCCGATGGTGAGGCCCTCCAGGCCTTCCACGGAAGCAATATCCACGGCCACGCGCAGGATGCTTTCCCGCGTGCGCGCGCCCTTGGGCTGCCGAACCATTTGAGCCGCCGTCTTCGCCAAGAACAGGCCCTCCCGCGCCGCGGGCACAAGCCGCGGCCAGCATTCAATCTAGCGCAGAAAATATAATCGCACGAACGTTCGTTTTTGTGAAATACTGTTTCTCGCCTTAAGAA
Organism: Candidatus Limnocylindrales bacterium; assembly: GCA_035465515.1. Taxonomy (GTDB): domain Bacteria; phylum Acidobacteriota; class Terriglobia; order Terriglobales; family Acidobacteriaceae; genus Angelobacter. The sequence goes on from DATIWA010000354.1 coordinate 1,977, forward strand.
GGGGTCGGTATGATGACCAGGCTTTTACTGGCTACATTTCTCTTACTGGCGCTGGCATCACCAGCAAGCGCCGAAGATGTCCCGCTGCAAACGTGTGACCGCCTTCCCGTGGCGCCGGTAAGAGTTTCCGGAATCGACTTTTTGTTCCTGGTTGATACTGCCGCCACCTCCATGCTGAACATCCGGTCTTTTTCCCGCGGTGAAGGCCGTACAATGGCCGTCACCTCGTGGAACGGAACAGTGGAGACAAGGGCGCAGGAGATCACCCTCGCCGACTTCGTTCTGGGCCAGCACCATCTCAAGCGACTCCGGCTGCCGGCCATTGATCTCTCTTCGATCAGCCGTGCCTGCGGGGGGCGCATTGACGGCATCCTGGGAATCGATCTCCTTTCGCGGCTTGGCGCCAGCGTAGATCTCAAGAACCGGACCGCGCATCTCCGTGACGGCCGGAGTTCGTCAGAATCCCGTATCGCCGAACTCCATCAGCAACTGCTTGCCTGCGAGCAGGCATTCAACCGCGCCGACGAGCCGGCGTTCGCCGAATGCCTCGATCCCGGCGTTGTGCTCTACAGCGCCGGCGGCGACTTTTACGGGCGTGAGGCTTCCATGGACTACTACCGCCGCCGCTATTTTCATCACGATCCTCGCCCGCTGTTGACCATCACTCCCCGCGCGCACCATGAAATCGGAGACGCCATCTGGGTGGAATACGATCTCCGTATCAAAATGGGACCGCAGGTGCTGCTTGCGCGAGGCACCGCATTGTGCGAAAAGAAGTCTGGCCGGTGGCGGATCATCCACATGAACCATTC
>DATIWA010000355.1:0-4097 GCA_035465515.1 Candidatus Limnocylindrales bacterium
CGGTTCTTTCAGAAGGGTTCGGTCAGCTGCCCGTGCTCTTTACTTCCGCGGTGAAGCTGCCGCGTGAGACCCTGGCTGACACTGCTTCGCCGGGTTTCAGCCGGCTTGCGTCCTTCACCAGTTCGCCTGAGGCATCGAACACCAGCGCATAGCCGCGGTCCAGGATCTTTACCGGAGAAAGCGCATCCAGCTTGGCCGAAAGCTGTTCTACCCGCGCGCGATCGGCCGCTACGCGCGCCTGCATGGTGCGCAACAGGGCGTTGGAGCCGAGGTGAAGCCTGCCCCGCGTAACCTCCAGCGAGCGGCGAAAATCGAAGTGGCGAACCCGCGCGGACGCAATCTCCAGGCGGCGTCCATAGTCGCGAAGGCCCTCACTGAAAGCCGACGCCAGACGGAAAATCAGGTCATCCAGCCTCTGCGCGCGGCGACCCAAAAAGTCCTGCATACCGGCAAAGGCGCCATGGCGGGCAAGTTCGGTCAGGCGGTTGCGCCCCACCATCAACTGGTAGCGTGCGGCGCGGTCAAGCCGCTGATGCAGATGCGCCAGGTGTTCGGCAATCCGGTGCTTCGATTCGATCACCAGTTCGGCTGCCGCCGAGGGCGTTGGCGCGCGCAGATCGGCCACAAAATCGCAGATGGTGAAATCCGTCTCATGGCCCACCGCGGAGACCACCGGCAGACCGGAGCCGGCGATTGTGCGCGCCAAGCCTTCGTCATTGAACGCCGCAAGGTCTTCCACAGAGCCCCCGCCACGCGCGATTACCACCACGTCCACGTTCTTTGCGCGATTGAAATACTTCACGCCGGCGCTCACTTCGCCCGGCGCCGCGTCGCCCTGCACCTGCGCGGGGTAGATCATTATTCCCACGCTCTCATGCCTTCTGGCCAGGATGTTCAGCATGTCCTGCAAGGCGGCCCCCCGCGGGGAGGTCACAATGCCGATCCTGCGCGGAAGCTGAGGAATGGGCTTCTTGCGCGCTGGGTCAAACAGACCTTCCGCGGCCAGCCGGTTCTTGAGCTGCTCAAATGCCAGTTGCAGCGCGCCCGCGCCCAGCGGCTCCAGAAACTCAGCGGAAAGCTGCAGTTCCCCGCGCGCGTCGTAGATGGTTATGCGCCCACGGGCAATGATCTGCATGCCATTATCGGGACGGAAGCGCAGCAGCCGGGCTTGCGAGCGGAACATGACCACGCGAAGCTGGGCATCGCCATCTTTAAGCGTGAAATAAAGATGTCCCGACTCGGCCGGGCGGAAATTGGACACCTCGCCTTCAACCCACACGTCGGTGTAGCCGCGCTCCACCGTGGTGCGCACCGAGCTGACAAGGTCGGCGACACGCCAGATCCGCCGGGCAGGGGCCTGATCGAAGGTGAACCCGAGCTGGTCTTCAGAAAACACTAGCGGAAGTTTAGCAGGCGGGAGCTAGCGGTGTCCCCGGCTGAACAGCCAGAAGAGAAGCGAGAGAATGATGCTGACAATAATGGAAGTGGCCAGAGGAAAATAGAACACCGTGTTTTTACCGCGGACAACGATGTCCCCGGGCAGCCGCCCGATGGGAAGATTGAAACGGCCCGCCACGATCAGCACGGCGCCAATCACAACGATAATGCCGCCCAGAATGAGCAGCAGCTTTCCCAATTCGGCCATTTCCTTATTTTAAATTGCCTGGAACAAGAAAAAAGCCGGCCGCGAACCGGCGCGAAGCCACGATCAAAGAAGCGAGCTTCCTGATTCGTGTCCGTTCGCCTAAATTCGCGGCCAAAGTCCTGACGTTACTTCCAGTACTGGTCCCTCAGTTGGGTCTGCTTGCTGACCAGCGGGATCTCCTCCCCGGCGATAAAGACATGCTTCACGTCCGTCTTTACGTCGAGCGGGTCGCCGTTGGCCACCACCACATTGCCCAGCTTGCCCGCATCCAGCGATCCCAGTTCCTTGTCCACGCCCCAGATCTGCGCCGGATTGAGGGTAATTGCCTTCAATGCCTCATCGTGCGGCAGTCCGAAAGCGGTGGCGTAACCGGCGGCGTACGGCAGGTTGCGCGCGTTGTGCGAGTCGTACGAAGCGAAGGCGATTTTGATGCCGCGTCGCGCCATCTCTGCCGGCAGCCGGTATACCGCGTCGTAGCGCTCGGATTCCTTCGGCGCCTCGTAAATGGGACCTACGATCACCGGGAATCCTGAAGCGGCCACCTTGTCCAGCACCGAAGATGCGTGGGTCAGATGGTTGAGGACCACCTTGAGATGAAACTCGCCTGCCAGGTCCATGGCCGTCTGCACGTCATTGGCTTCTTCCGCGGCCAGCACAACGGGCTTTTCCCGTCGCAGGTATGGGAGCAGGGCTTCCATTTTCAAGTCGCGCTTGGGCGGCAAGCCGGCCTTGTCAGGATCACTGGCCTTCTTTTTTTCATAGGCCGTGAGCTTCTCCTGGTACTCCTGCGCATCAATGAAAGCCTGGCGGAGCTGGCTTGCCATTCCCATGCGGGTAAACGGGAATTTGGCCTTCTCGAAACTCTCATTGCGGCGCTGCGCTCCGGTGAAGTTCAGCGGCATGGCGATATCGCGCACCATGAGCATCTCGTCGGCCGACTTGCCCGCAAGCTGGATGAAGGAATCCTGCCCGGGCAGCGTATCGGCGCTGGCGGGCGCGACAATGGCATTCGTCACGCCATTGATCCGGGTCACCGGGATGAGTGCGGTTTCCGCATGGAAGGCGTCGTAGACATGCATGTGCGGCATGATCTCATCGCTCATCTCCACCAGGTCGTCTGTCATTCGGGCGGCTTGGATCTCGGTAAGTCCCAGATGGGTTTCCGAGTCAATCAGCCCGGGATAGACAGTCATCCCGGTGACGTCAATCACTCTGGCGCCTTTGGGAATTGCGGTGCCTGGGCCACCAACGGCGGTGATGTGGCCGCCCTGCATGACCAGAACGCCATGTTCGATTACGCCGTGACTGATGGTGAGCAGCTTGCCCCCGCGCAGCACAATCACGTCGCTGGTTTGAGGAGCGGGTTTGGCCTGCTTGCCGGACCGCGCGAAGGCCGCAGCCAGTAGGAGGAATATAAGAGAGAAACGCTTCAGCATGGCTATTGGACCTCCTTGAAGTGGGTCAGTCCCAGTCCGGGCAGCGCGCGGTTGAAGAACAGGTCGCCGTCAATCAGTACCTCATCCACCAGGGCGGAGGATGACAGGGGATAGCTGTTCCAGATGGTGATGTCGGCGTCCTTGCCAACGTCCAGCGAGCCCACGCGGTCATCCACGCCGATGATCCATGCCGGGTTCAGGGTGATCATTTTCAAGGCGTCATCTTCACTGATGTTCCCGTAATGCATGATCTTTCCCGCTTCTTGGTTCAAACGGCGGGTAACGTCGCCAGAGTCGCTCTTAAGCGCTACTCGGACGCCTTTGCGCAGGCAGATGGCGGCATTCCAGGGAATGCCGTCCCACGCTTCGTATTTGAAACCCCACCAGTCAGGCCAGGTGGCAATGGCCACGTTATTGGCGGCAATCTTGTCCGCGACTTTGTAGGCCTCCAGCGCGTGATGGAAGGCGCGGATTTTATAGCCAAATTCCTTGGCCATGGCCATCTCGGTCAGGAACTCGTCCGCCCGATAGCAGTGGATCTGCACCAGCAGCTTGCCGCGAAGGATGTCCGCCAGTGCTTCCAGTTTAAGGTCTTTCCTGGGCGGCACGGCATCCTTGTCGCCTTTCTTGACTTTCGCATCATAGGCGTCCCACTCGTGCATGTAGTGTTGCGCATCCAGAAACGATTGGCGCATCACCTCAAAGTTGCCCATGCGTGTGGCCGGCGTCTGTCCCTTGGAGCCGTACACGCGCTTGGGATTCTCGCCGCTGGCGAATTTGATGGACTGCGGGGCACCGGGGAAGAGCAGGTCGTCGCGCCCCATGCCGTACTTGTGTTTGATTACGATTGCCTGCCCGCCAATCATGTTGGCCGAGCCGTGCAGAAGCAGTGAGGTCGTCACTCCGCCGGCCAGCGCGCGATAGATCGCCTTGTCGTTGTAGTCGAAGGCGTCCTTCATCATCATCTGCGGCGTTACCGGGCTGGTTGCTTCGTTCACGTCATCGTCCAGCGCGAT
>DATIWA010000356.1:0-2850 GCA_035465515.1 Candidatus Limnocylindrales bacterium
AAAGGCCAGCCGCAGTTGCGCTTTGACCCGTTCCTGGACCTTAACCACTTTGCCGAGACCCTGCTCCAACAGAAGCGTCTGGGGATTTTCACCATCGGCGGAGGCGTGCCCCGCAACTGGGCGCAGCAGTTCGGCCCCTATTGCGAACTTCGCGTGCGGCGCGCCGGAGAAGACGTGGAACTCAAGCGCTACCACTATGGCGTTCGCGTCTGCCCGGAACCGGTCTATTGGGGAGGCCTCTCCGGCTCTCCTTATTCAGAGGCCATTTCCTGGGGCAAGTTCGTCCCTCCGGACGAAGGCGGCCGCTTCGGCGAGGTCTTTGTGGACGCCACGGTCGGCCTGCCGATCATGTGCGCCGCGCTCTTTGAGAGGCTGGGAAAAGCCTACAAAAAGCCGCCCCACAAGACAAAAGCCTGAATCACAGAAGCCTGAATCGAAGAGGGCAGCAGAGTAGAAATACCGCTCCTCATTGCAATATGGAAAGAACTTGGATTAAGGGACCGTGTGCGTGAAAGCACAAGGTCCCTGCGTTCGGGTTCTTACTCTCCCCCGGCGCCCAGCGGCCTGAACCTGGCCCTGATCCGCGACACTGTGTAGTGCCGTACCTGGGCGCACCATTGCGAATCCACCGCCGGAGGCAGACCAAAGATGCGCAGGTCCAGCGCAAGGTTTGTCACGTACAGAAACCGGCCATCGCTGCTGAATGCGGGGCTGGCAGGGAAGAGCAGGCCGTGAGGAAGGCCGCGGCGGTCCACTCCGTCGAAGTCGCCCAGCCGGCCCAGCAGCTTGCCCGTGGGGCTCACCACGTCAATTTCGTCGGACTGATTGGCCGCCACCCAAAGGTTGTCATGCGCGTCTATGATCAGGCCGTCAGCGCCGTTGATGCTGTTGACGAACACCGATGGAGCGCCGGGCGTGCCATGATCAAACGGAATCTGCACGACAGTGTCATTGCCGGTATTGGCGACGAACAGAGTTGTCTCCGCGTGATTGAAGGCCATGCCATTGGCGCCAAAGGGTGGAACGCCGGCCGTGGCGAGCAGCGGGTCGCTCACCCAGGCAGTGCCCGCGCCGCCGGCGGCGCCGGTCTTCCAGATGATTCCCTGGAACGAATCGGAGACATAGACGTTTCCGTCCGAATCAAACGCGAGCGCGTTGAGGCCGGAACTGCCGGTGACGGTCATGAAGACCGAAGATGTTCCGGACATGGGGTCCACGGTCAGCACCTGGCCGGCGCCGAAATCAATCACCAGCAGCGCGCCAGTCTGGGGATGGAACGCAATGCCCAGCAGATGCGGCGATGAATTCTGCACGCTGACGTTGCGCAGCAGCCTGCCTTCGGGACTGAAGACGTAAAGCTGTCCCGGGCCGGTGGCGCTGCCGGTGGCATTGAAGCCGAAGGTGGCGACGTAAATATTGCCGTCGGGTCCCACCGTCAGACCTTCCGGGCCCGTGGCCCCGTCCGGCAGTACAACGAATGGCTGGGCTGCCGTGCGATTGGATGCCTGCTCAGCAAATGCCGCCGGCGCGGAAATCGTGAATAGCAGGGTCAGAAGAGCAAGTAGGCTGGTTCGGGTAAATATTCTCGAGCTGATCTTCATCGGTCCTCCGTGTGCTTGTCGATCCCGGAAGAGTTCAGGCTGAGAATTCTAGATCAAAGAGCAGCCGGGCGCACGTCGGCGGGCGGATGTTCACTGCGGAGATGCGGAGAACAAGATTGATGAGGGGGCGGACGCCAAACGCGTGCTTCCGGGCCCATGGCCACCGGCTGGAAGCCGGCAGCCAGAGGTTCGCGGCTTATTTATTCGAAGAGCAGAATGGCCGAGGCTATCACGGTTGTCCAGAGGCCGCGCTTGTCGCCGACGGCGGTCTGCGTCGTGTTGGTGGTCCGGACGATCTTGTTGGAGATGCGGTAGATCTCCTTTTTCTCGTCCCAGGATTTGTCGGGATCGAATTCCACGTTGAGCGTGGTGGCAAGCATCTCCGCGGCCAGCTCTTCCGCGTATTCTCCGGCCACGTCGTCCGGTTCGCCGAAGGAGTGGTGCTCGCTGAGGTAGCCGTAGGTGTTGCGGTCGGCGGGCATGGCCAGGCCTATGCTGGCTGCGGTAAGGCGATGGGGTTCCCGGGTCGAGTTTTCCGCCACCACGGCGAAGGTCACCTCGCCGGGATACAGAAATTTGATGCCTTCTTTCCTGGAGACCAGCTTGCAGTTCGGAGGAAAGATCGAAGAGACGCGCACCAGGTTCTGCGCGGCTATTCCAGCATCCCGCAGGGCGAGCTCGAATGAGGTCAGGCGCTCTTTGTGCTTGCCGACGCCCTTGGTGAGAAAGATGCGCTTAGGCACCATGCTAAGCCCCAATGTTGTCGTCCTCCGGAGAAGTAAGGTTTTTTGCCGAATGAAAAAAAATAACATACGGAAGCTTTGCGCGCGGGAAATTTACGAAAAATTTTCGGAACACACAGAAACTCTCTACCCGGCTGGAGAGTGGACAAGAATTCAGGCAATAGCGCGGAATCCCGTTGGAGATTTGCACTGCCATTGGTGCAACTGAAAGCTCTCCGTGAGTTTGTCCTGCGAAGGATGGAAATTTATGCCGGAGCCGCTGGTTACGTTTCCTGCAGTTTCGAAATGGGAGATGAGCTTCCTGGTCTTTGTTCTGCTGTGCAGCCCTTCAGCTTGCGCCGGGTGAATGCAACGCCGCAGCCCTGAAAATCATGCCAACCTCGCGCGCACGGGCGGGCATCCGTTGACTGAAAGGAGAGATTGATGAACTTTCAACCCAGAAACGCTGTAGATATTTTTGAGAACTCGCCGAAGCCCATTTCTCCCCGTGTACACCGCTGGCTGGA
>DATIWA010000357.1:0-4352 GCA_035465515.1 Candidatus Limnocylindrales bacterium
CAATGAGCTTCTATCCCGGATTGCAGTGGATGGCAGCGGGCGCTTTTGAACGGCTGTTGTATTGCCTGGCAGAAGGAACCTTGCTCGCAGTCGTGGTGGCGCTGGCTCTGCGGCTGAGTTCCAGGCGGAGTTCGCAGACACGGTTCGTGATCTGGTTTTCAGCCTTGCTGGCCACGGTTGCGCTGCCGTTGATCAATGTGGAGCGGCACGCGGCGGCTGCCGGTCCGGCAAATGCGATCATCAACGTGCCGGCTTCAGGAGCATTGTATGTGGTGCTGGCGTGGCTGGCATTGGCTGGTATCGGTCTGGCGCGGGTAATGATGGGCTTGTGGCAGGTGCGTCAGTTGCACAACGGCAGCCGTGCCGTCCCCGTCGAGCAGCTTGGTCCCGAACTGGAGAAGATCGTTCAAGAGTTCAGCAAAACCAGGCGGGTCTCCATTCTGGTTTCTGACACGCTGGAGGTCCCTACGGCAATAGGCTTCTTTCGCCCGGCAGTGATTGTTCCAACGTGGCTGGCGCAGGAAGGGCCAAGCGAGGAGTTGAAGCACGCGGTGCTGCATGAGCTTGCCCACCTGCGCAGGCGGGACGACTGGACGAATCTGATTCAGAAGACCGTGCGCGCAGTGCTGTTCTTTCATCCTGGGGTGTGGTGGATGGACAGGGAACTAGCGCTGGACCGGGAAATGGCCTGCGACGACGCTGTGGTGGCTCAGACTTCAAGTCCGCAAACCTACGCTCAGTGCCTGGCAAAGCTGGCGGAGAAAAACTTTCTGCGCCGGCAGATAGCGCTGGCGCAGGCAGCGGTAAGTCGCATGTGCCACCTCTCTGCAAGGGTGGCGCGCATCCTTGAGCCCGGGCGGCCTGCAGTGGCGCAGACGTGGAAGTCGGCTGTGCCTGCGGTGACGGTGCTGGCGGCCCTGTGCGGGCTGTCTGCTTCCGGAGCGCCGGGGCTGGTGAAAGTTGAGGACGGCCCGACGGCGGCTGCGGTCCGGGTGGGAAGGCCCGCTCGACCGGGCAGCGAGTTGTCGAATTCATCGAATCCAATGGGCGTGCGCGCGTGGCCAGCGGCCATGAAGATCGCGGACATGAAGCCGGCAGCTACCAGGCTGGCAGCCGCGAAGCCGGCAAAACCGGCGGGTCATGAAGCGGGGACCGGCGTTGGGCGCGAGCTGGCCGAACGGCATGCCCAGCGCAATCCGCAGGTGAAAACGCTGCCATGGCCGCCGACGATTGCCGCCGGATATAACGATGCGAAACATATCGCACCCAGGGCACAAAGCGGCTTTGTGCTTTTGATCGCAACCGAGCAGACCATCACGGCTGGTCCTGACGGTTGGCGGGTGAGCGTGTCGCAAGTCCGGTGGATCGTACCGGCCGCTGTGGTTCGTAAACAATTTCCTAACAAAACCTAGGGGGAAGCAGCCGGGCACGGCCTGATTTTTGGCCAGCCCTTCAATAACCAGAGGAACAACAGCAGCAACTAAACAATTAGTTTTAACGCAAACTTACAAAATTTATTTTCGAAAGGTGGCACATGAGGAAGTGGATGACGAATCAATGGAAATCGCTCACCCGGGGACGCGCGCTGGTGGCAGTACTTGCGCTTGCGCTGGCGGCCTCCGTGGGCAGTTATGAAATTTTCAGACCCGCCGCAGCAAGTGCGGCGGCCCCGGCTCCGGCGGCAGCACCGCTGGATGACAACAGCGTGAGCGCGCTGGTTGCTTTGGACCATGCGATGGAAGCCGTAGCCAGCAGGGTCACTCCAGCGCTCGTAAATATAACGGTCACGTCCCGCAATCGCGGCCAGGCCGCGATGGGCCGCGGACAGAGCCAAGACCAGGGGCCGAACGATAACCAGGACCAGAATGAAATGCAGAGGTTCTTTGGACCTTTTGGTTTCAGCTTCCCGCACATGCGTCAGGGCCCGCAGATAGAGCACGGCCTGGGCAGCGGCATCATCATTTCGCCGGACGGCTATATTGTGACGAACAATCATGTGATCGAAGGCGCCGTGGACATACGGGTGACCTTAAATGACCGGCGCGTGCTTCCGGCCAAGCTGATTGGCGCCGATCCGCTGACGGACCTGGCCGTAGTGAAAGTGAATGCCGGTAATCTCGCCAGCATACCCTGGGGCGATTCCAGCACTCTCAAGCCGGGCCAGAGTGTTCTGGCGTTCGGCAATCCGTACGGATTCCGTTTCACCGTGACGCGCGGCATCGTTAGCGCCCTCAACCGCACCAATCCCTACACGGACGATCCCCGCAAGCCCGGCCAGTTCATCCAGACCGATGCTGCCATCAACCCCGGCAACTCGGGCGGACCGCTGGTCAACGCCCACGGTGAAGTCGTGGGAATCAACACTTTCCTGATTTCACCTTCGGGAAGCTTCTCCGGCATGGGGTTCGCCATCCCCGAACAGATTGCCAAGCCGATCGTTGACACGCTGCTGAAGAACGGCAAAGTTGAGCATGCCAGAATGGGCATCAGCATTGGCGATGTCACGCCTGACAACGCAACCTTCTTCCACATGAATACCGCTTTCGGCGCCGTGGTGAGCCAGGTTGATCCGGAATCACCGGCTGCGTCCGCCGGCATCAAGGTCGGCGACGTGATCACCCAGCTCGATGGTAAAAAAGTGGACAGCGCCGGTCAGCTTCAGGCGCTCATCAGCCAGGACCATCCCGGCCAGAAAGTGACGCTGGGAATCTTCCGTGAGGGAAAAACTCAGACCATCCCCGTAACCCTTGAGCCGCTGGACAAGAAGGAAGCGCAATCCGCAAGCTCCGGCTCAAGTCATGGCAAGGCCCGCTGGGGAATCGGCTTGATGGAATTGACTCCCGACGTTCGCGATCAACTCCAACTGCCGAACAATGTGCATGGCGTGGTTGTCGCCAACGTGCAGCCCGGCAGCCCGGCTGACAATGCGGGCCTTTCCCGTGGAGACGTCATTGAGGAAGTTGACCGCCGCAAGGTCCAGAACCCTGCCGACGTCCAGCGTGAGCTGGGAAGCGTCCCGCAGGGCAAGGACGCCATGGTGCTCGTCTGGTCCAACGGCGGCAGCACGTTCCGCGTGATGCACGCTCCTGAAGCAGGCCAGAACAACGCGGGCGAATAACAGCTCCCGCAAAACTCAAAAGGCGCACCCACAAGGTGCGCCTTTTTTTTGTGCAAAGCGCCAATCTCGCCCCGGGTTGCGCGTCTGCCGGGAATAACCGAACCGTTCCGCTCCAGGCCGGAGTGCCGCTGCTGATGCTTGTTTATCCCTGCGCTTTGAACTGGTCGTCTATCTCCACCTGGTATCCCGCCACCAGGCGATTCATCTCATTGGCCAGACCCACCACCGCCATCATCTCCTTGAAGATCGCGTCGCTCATGCCCTTCTTGCGCGCGGAGACGGTGTGCGACGCAATGCAGTAATCGCACTGGTTGCTGACGCTGATCGCCAGATAGATCAGCTCTTTCGTCAGAGGATCCAGCGCGCCTCCCGCCATTACCTCTTTGTTTTCCTCCCACATGCGCTTCAGCCGGGCAGGATCATTGGCCAGGGCCTTCCAGAAGTTGTTGATGCGGTCCACCTTGCGCGTGGTCATGATGTCGTCGTAAACCGCGCGCACCTCCGGACTGGCTTTCTCGTATTCAATGAAACCGAGCGTTGACATTGGGACCCTCCCGGTTACGGCAGCAGAAGCAGCTTGCCGGTCGTCTTTCTTCCTTCCAGATCGCGATGCGCCTGCTGGGCCTCGGCCAGCTTATATGTGTGGCCGATATGCAGCTTCAACTTGCCCGCCTTGATCATGTTGAACACGTCGCTCGCGCGATATTCCAGTTCGTCGCGCCCGGCAATGTAATGCATCAGGCTGGGCCGCGTCAGGAACAGCGAACCTTTCTGTGACAGCCGTATGGGATCGAACGGCGGCACCGCGCCGCTCGACGCGCCAAACAGCACCAGATAGCCGCGCGGCCGCAGCAGATTCAGGTCCGCATCAAACGTGCTTTTGCCCACGCCGTCATAAATTACGTGCACGCCTTTGTTGTCGGTAAGGCGCTTGGTTTCCGCTTCAAAATCCTGGCTACTATAGACGATCACTTCATCGGCGCCGGCGTCTTTGGCCAGTTTGGCTTTCTCCTGCGTTCCCGCCGTGCCGATCACCCGCGCCCCCAGGTTTTTCGCCATCTGCACCAGCAGCAGCCCCACTCCGCCGGCAGCGGCGTGAATCAGCGCGGTCTCGCCCTTCTTGAGCGGATATGTGCTGTAAACCAGATAATGGGCGGTCATGCCTTGCAGCATGGCGGCCGCCGCCTGCTCGTCCGTTACGCCCACCGGGACAGCACCCAGGCGGTCTGCCGGG
>DATIWA010000358.1:0-6414 GCA_035465515.1 Candidatus Limnocylindrales bacterium
CATGCAAGGAGCCATCCGCCAGTGAGCCTCAGGACAGACAGAACATTCAAAGAGCCAATCAGTTGGGGAACCACCTTTTTCATGGTGGCGTTTCATGTGGGCGCGATTGCCGCCCTGTTCATGTTCAACTGGAAGGCGCTGGCCGTCGCCGTAATCATGCTGTACATCGCAGGGAGCTGGGGAATCGGTCTGGCCTATCACCGGTTGCTCACCCATCGCGGCTTCAAGACTTACAAATGGCTGGAGTATTTCCTGACCGTTTGCGGGACGCTGGCGCTGGAAGGCGGCCCTTTCTTCTGGGTGGCGACGCATCGCGTGCATCACCAGAATACTGACGTGGAAGGCGACCCGCATTCGCCGCGCGATGGCGGCTTCTGGGCCCACATGGGATGGATCATGACCGGGCGCGTCATGCACAATCATTCCGAAGCCCTCCTGCCCTATATTCCCGACCTGCGCAAGGACAAGTTCCACACCTTTATCAGCAAATGGCACTGGGTACCGATCACTCTCTCCGGCGTGGTTCTGCTGGCGATCGGCGGATGGCCGTTTGTTTTCTGGGGCGTGTTTTTACGCACGGTCGTCGGCCTGCATTCCACCTGGCTGGTGAATTCCGCCACGCATATGTGGGGCAAGCAGCGCTTCCTCACCACGGACACCTCCAAGAACAGCTTCTGGGTGGCCCTGCTGACCTACGGGGAAGGCTGGCACAACAACCATCACGCGCATCCCCAGTCGGCGCGGCACGGCTTGACCTGGTATGAGATTGACATGAACTGGTATGCCCTGTGCGTCCTGCGCGCGCTTGGCCTGGTATGGGACGTGAAGGCGCCCAATCTGGAAGCTCTGCAAAAGAAAGCTGCTGCGGCGTCGGCCAGGATTCAGATGGCGGGATCAGCCGCCGGCGGAGATGACTAAGACGGCCATCCTTTAATTAGCGCCTGCTATTCGACTCAGCACATCTCTGCTCCTGCCGGAACGCTTCCGTGGTTTCGCGCATAGAGCAGAGATTTTTGCTGCGAAGAAGGCCTTGACCTTCAGGATGATCCCGTCCAGCCGGTTGCTGATTACTAAATACTCAGTACCTTTCTTCCACTACAATTCTTTGCATGCGAATCACCAGCCGGGCAAAGGCCATAGCATTTTTCATCACACTGGGCGCCTGCCTGGTGGGTCTGGCCATCGCCCTGAACGTCAGTTGGATCGTCCTCAACTGGCGTGAAGTCGGCACGCTGGTCCTGGGAATCATTTTCTTCGGCGTGATTATTGCGGGCATGGTGCTGAATACGATCTTTCTGGTGCGTGAGATCCGCCGCAACGAACAGCAGGACAGCTTCCTCAACGCCGTCACACACGAGCTGAAGACGCCCATTACGTCCATTCGCCTGTACCTTCAGACATTGGAGCGACGGCCGGTGGAGGAGACAAAGCGGCGCGATTTCTATCGACTCATGCTGGAGGACACCGACCGGCTGTTGGGCACGGTCGAGCAGGTTCTCAGGGCCGGCGAAGTCCGCCAGCGTTCCGGCCGCAAGGACTTTCAGGAGCTCAATCTCACCCTCATCGTCCGGGACAGCCTGGAGCTGGCGCGTCTCAGGCATAGCTTGCCGCCGGAAGCGCTGCACTTCGGCGCGGAGCCGCCGGGCCAGATCACGCTGCTGGGCAATCAGGAACAGTTGCGCACCGCCGTTGCCAATCTGCTGGAAAACGCTGTGAAGTACACAGGGCCGCAGCGCGAGATCACGGTGGACGTGCTCACGCCGGACATGGATACAGTCCTGCTGCGCGTGCGCGACAACGGCATCGGGATTCCGCGCACCGAATTGAAACGCATCTTCAAGCGCTTTTATCGCGTGTACAGCCGCAGCACGGACCAGGTGAAAGGTACCGGCCTTGGGCTGTTCATCGTGCGCTCCATCGCGCGGCGGCATGGAGGCGACGCTTACGCGGAAAGCGAAGGGCCCGGCCTGGGCAGCACCTTCACCATCCGCCTGCCGAGGGTCTACAAGGTATGACGCGCATCATGATAGTTGAAGACGAAGCGCACATCGCGCAGGGGCTGCGTTTCAACCTGGAAGCCGAGGGTTACGAAGTCGCTGTGTGTGAAACGGGAGAAGACGCGCTGAAGCGTCTGTTGCAGCAGCAGGAGAACTTTGATCTGCTGGTGCTGGATGTGATGCTGCCCGGAAAAGACGGCTTTGTTGTGGCGCAGGAGCTTCGCAATGCGGCAAATTACGTTCCGGTCCTCATACTTACCGCCCGCGGCCGCCCTGAGGATGTATTGAAAGGCTTTGAAGCCGGAGCTGACGACTACCTGCCCAAGCCGTTCAATCTGGATATTCTCATCGCCCGCATCGGCGGCCTGCTGCGGCGCAGGCAGTGGATGCAGCCGGCGCCCATGTCTTCCGGCGAGGGCCTTCCCGTGGAAGACCGCACGTTCCACTTCGGCAACAAGGCGGTTGATTTCCAGAAACTTCAGCTCCGCAGCGGCGACCAGGTGTTCCAGCTTACGCTGATGGAACTGGAACTGTTGCGCTATATGATCCGCAACAGCGGTCGCCCGGTCTCACGCAAAGAAATTCTGGAGAATGTGTGGGACTTGAAAGAAGACACGGACACCCGGGCCATCGACAACTTCATTGTGCGCCTGCGGCGTTACATTGAGCAGGACCCTACAAAACCGAAGCACCTGCTCACGGTGCGCGGCCTGGGCTACCAGTTTGTGGCGGAGCCGGCAAAAGAGCCTTGAGTTGTCGCGGGCAATACTTCCCTTCCACGATCGCTTGATGTGCGGGCCCACTGGGTCCTGAATTTCGAGGACAACCCAGTGGACTGCCGAACACGCGGCCCGGCAGTCCATGGGTACCGGGTACTGCGCTACTGCCTGATCCTTGTCAACCCGAATGGCCCGCTGTCTCCATTCAGGTTGGATTTGACGTCCAGCGGCGTTGCCGGCGGCACCGCAGGTTCCGGCACTCCCGCCAGGTCAATGGTGTAGGTGCCGTTCAGGTTGTTGGTGAACGTGTTCCCGAGCCCGCCTGCGGCCGGATCAGGGTTATAGGTTGTTCCGCTCGTGGTGACGTAGGGCTGCAGCTTCAAGACCACGTTGGGACTGACCACCGATGAGGTCGCGTTGATGATCAGTCTCTGCTTCAACGTCCGGTACTCTGCCGAAGTAATGGTGATGGCATCCGGCAGCGGGTTCACCGTGACCGTGGTAAATTCCGGCGCTGAAGTCGCCCCACCCGAGTTCGTCGCCGTGATGGTCAGGCTGACTACGGAAGGCGTTACCTGGCCCAGAGGAAGCGTTGGAGCCGTAAAGAACACCACTGCGGTGTTGGCGCTTGATGAAAGCACGGTAAGGTTGAGAAGAGCGGGCGTGCCGCTCTGGGTGACGTTGAAGGTGAGCGCCAGCCCGGCGGGATCGCTGCCGCTGATCGGGAAGTTCGATGCCGCTCCTGAGAACACCGACACGGGGGCGACCGGATTCACAGTAGGCGCCGCCGCCGCGTTGATCGTGACCGTCGTACCTGCTGAAGCAAACCCGCCGCAGTTCGTTACACCGACCTGCAGGGCCGCCGTTGTCTGGGTAGCCACAATGGGCGCGCTGTAAACCGGATTGGCTATGGTGGGATCGGAAAGCGTTCCCTGTGCTGGCGTTGACCAGAGGAAAGTGAACGGTGAGGTCCCGGTCGCGCTGGCGTTCAGGGTGATCGTGCCTCCGGACGCTACGGTATAAGGACCACCCGCACTGGGGGTGGGCGCTGTGCACCCGGCCGGCGGAGCAACATCATTGGGCCATGGATTGAGTATCCCCGCCAGAGTTCCGGCGGAAGACGTATATCCGCCCCGGGCCAGAAAATCGATGGTGTTGAAATTATTAGCGACGATCGGTGTGCCGGGGACATTTTCCGGGAAGATGTATTCGAGTATCGGAGCATGGTACTGCCCGGCAATGATCCCGTTGGCATAGGCGGTGGTTTGACCAGGTACCCATGCGCCTTCAATCACGGCTCTTACTTCCCTCGTTGGAGGAAGATAGGTTCCGGCGGGAGGCGGGGTGCAGTCGGTCACCGTTGCCAGTGCCGCAATGCAGGGTGGCCGGTAGCGCCAGCGCCCTTTCACCGCGCCGCTGGGCGGCCCCGGATCAACGGCAATGGTACCCCAGTCACGGTCGCTGGTCGCGCCGTCAGGAGGATTCACGTCAATGCCGTATAAGTGGATGTTGCGGCTTGGGTCGGTGCTCATTCCTTCAAACCGCGTCCTGACCGCCGCCTCGTTCGCGCCTGCAACCGACAAGCCTCCCGTGCCAATGATGGTCACGTCAGTTTTTACGTAAGCAGGGTTGCTTCCCGGCCAGGTGTAGATGGCAATGTTGTTGGAGATGGTGTGGGCCGAGATGTACGTGGCCGCGGTCCCGGCCGCCGGCCACGGGCCCGCGGTTGGCGTGGCGCCGTCCTGCACCAGCGTTCCCGCAAAGATCACGTAGTCTCCCACCTCAAACGGCGCCTGTTTTGTGGCGTCCGGAGGCACCCCGGGGAGCGCCACGGGATCATTGGTCTGAATCGTGGGGGCAAACACCGGCGGATTTCCCGGTGTGGAAATAGGCCGGTTGCTCTGCGGACATAGCGGATCGTCAGGATTCCCCGGCACCGTCGGGTCTTGAGTGACTCGAGGAATGCACATGGGGAAGCCGGTCGCGCTGGCAATCGTCGGGTTGTCGGCATCCACGGTGAACCGCGGATCAGGCGACATGATGCGGCCATAGCGGCCCAGCGGATCGTTGAGGCGCACCCGCGTGCCCGTGGTGCTGCTGCCAATCGCTCCACCCACCCGCATCTCTCCCGTGGAGTAGTCGATGAAGTTGATGAACCCTGCGCCCGTATTCAGCGCGTGCTGCGAGATATAGACCAGCCCGGCAATGTAGGTGTCGCCTACCCGGTTGCCGATGATATGCGCCTCATAGGTGGTCATTGGCGCAGGAACGTCCGCTAACGCCATGCCCGTCGCGACGCCGGTGTACGGGGCCGGGGCCTGCGCGAACAGTTCCTGCCATGTAAGGGCGTTCGCGGGCAAAATCACAATGGTTTCCGAAGGCACAATCACCACGTGCCCGTTCACCGTGATCACTCCGCCCATGTGCGCCCCGGCGCCGGAGCCGGTGCCAGCGCCCCCCAGCGTGGCCGACTGGATGAAACCAGTAATGTCGAACTGCGTCGATGCCGGCACCGGCAACTGGGCCCAGCAGCTCCACGCCAGGGCCAGAAAGCTCACCAACACCGCTTGCGCCAGCCGCGTTCTCCTCCGGCTGGTGCTGAAGAAAGGTTGTCCCGCCATATTCATATCGCTCTCCTTCTTGCTGATTCGGCTTCGGACTCCCACCGGGGTCACATTGTTCGTCACGCAGGAAACGTGGTCTCAGGCACGCCGGTAGAATTCGCGGTTGCCCAATTCCACCAAAGGGGGTGTGAACTGATCAGAGTCTGGTCTTGAATGCAGCTACTTACAATCAGGTGAGATCGGCATTTTCCGGGAGGGAAAGTCCGGATTCCGGTCCGGCAGCGCCGCGGCATGTGAAACAGGACAGGCAGCTCGTTGAAGATCGCCAGCCACGTCTGCCGGGACACGCAAAACGGGCCGGCGATTCTGAATTCGCCGGCCCGCCGCGAGGTTCCGCGTATTTCAAGCCTGATGGATCAGGCGTTCTAGTTGTGATGCAGTGACACACCTCCTTTAGCCGGCTGGCTGGCCGGTTGATCAGCAGCCGGCGCCTGCGCAGGCGCAGCCTTGCTCTCCTCTCTCTCGCTTTGTCGTTCGATAAAGTTGATCAGCAGCATGGCGCCTTCAGCGTCAACCTGTAGATTAGGCATGCGTATTTGTTTGTACTTCTTGAAAAGCGCGGTAGCCAGCGGATCGCCTTCCTTCAACATAACGTCTGGCGTCTGAATGATCCGCGCCAGCCAGTCCCGGTTGCGGACTTTGGTGATTCCCAGCAAATCCGGTCCAATAGTGTCGCCATGTCCGATGGTGTGGCAGGCGGCGCACTGGGTGGTGTAAAGATGATGCCCCTGGTCCGTCATGACGAGCGGCTTTGCCTGCGCATAATCCGGTCCCGGCTTCGAGCTGTACGGATGGCCCAGAAAGCCGCTAATCTTCGTGGCGAGGAACCGTGCATTATCGATAGCGGCGGTCTTCATCCACTGTCCGGTGGATTCGTTGCCCATCATCAGGTCCACGCTGTGGCCGTCGCGGTTCAGGGCCGGATCAAAGAACAGCCCCATCTTCTTCGCGACCAGATCAACATCCTCTTTTTTGCCGGTAAGGAAGGTCCAGGCGGGAGGAGCCACGTGGAACTTCTCGGCATACGCCTTCAGCACCTCCGGCGTGTCGCGTTTGGGATCAATGCTGAGCGCG
>DATIWA010000359.1:0-3841 GCA_035465515.1 Candidatus Limnocylindrales bacterium
TGCCGGCAAAAACGAGCGATTTTTCCGGGGATCAACCCCGGGGATGAATCGGCTAAGTCGTTATTTTCCGGGGATGACGGGGATAAACGGCGGGGGGAGGGGGTGGGGTTACCTAAAAGTTAACCAGAAATCGCCGTTATCGCGCGTGGTCGCCGTGAACGGAAAACCCGAAACTCACCGCCCGGGGGCGGCGGCGCCACACGAGCATGGCCGGATCGAGCTAGATTGTTCTTCCCTACCGTGGCGGGCCGGGATAGGGCATTCTGGGGACGGGTTCGGTGCGGGGGTTGGGGCCGACGCTCTCCTTCATCTTCTCTTTCACCCGCTTGGCCAGCTTCTCCACCTCGCCGGCTTTCTTCACCACCTCAAGCGAGAGCACGTTCTCATTGGATTTGTCCACGGCGGCCTTCAGTTCGGTGGCCAGCTGGTAGAGCTTGTCGGTGTCCTTGCGGATGTCCTGCTGGCGCTGCTGGTTGAGCGCCTTGATCTGGCGGTCGCGCATGTCCTGGTCAATCTGCGAGGGCGTACCCAGCGACGTCTGCCAGGCGCCGGCCGGAGCCACCCGGAGTACGATGGCCGCAACCACCAGCAGCACTCCGCCGGCGATGTTGAGGAAATTGACGCGATTTGGCAAGCTGGCTCCTTCTCTGGCGAAAAGCGCTGGCTGCGGCCCGTTTATTAGACGTTAGACGCGTTGCAGGCGGTTTTGTCTGATCGCCGGGCGCTCTTCCCTGCTGCGATTATAAACACTCCATTCGCTCGTCTATAATCGCGACGACGAGGCCATGCAACCGAACTTCGAAAACCTTCTGCGCGAGTGGCACGGCGACCTGGTGGAGTTCGTCCGGCGGGACGCGCCCAAGCTGATCGTGGTCCTGCTGCTGGCGTTCATCCTGATCCGGCTGCTGGGCGTGATCACGCGCAAGCTGGTGGAGCTGAGCCGCAAAGCCGCGCAGCGCGGAGTGCGGGCGCAGCAGGTGGCCACGGTGGTGGGGGTGATCCACTCGGCCGGCGTGTTTGCGATTGTGTTTGTGGCCGCGGTGCAGGTGCTGCCCATCTTCGGCATCAATATTGCCCCGCTGCTGGCCAGCGCGGGCATTGCCGGACTGGCCATTGGATTCGGCGCGCAGACCCTGGTGAAGGACGTGATCAACGGCTTCTTTATCCTGGCGGAAAACCAGTTTGAGGTGGGCGACGTGATCCGCGCCGCCGGGGTGAGCGGCAAGGTGGAAGAAATCACCATGCGCCGGACCATCCTGCGCGATGGCGACGGCACGGTGCACATTGTCCCCAACAGCGCCATCCAGATTGTGAGCAACACCACGCGCGACTGGTCGCAGGTGATGCTGCACGTGGCGGTGGACTACAGCGAGAACAGTGACCGCGTGGTGCAGCTGCTGAAGGAAGTCGCGGAGGCCTTCTACAACGACGAGCAGTGGCGCGCCGAGGTGGTGGCCCAGCCGGAGGTGCACGGGATTGAGCGCGTCCGCGGCCATGAGGTGGATTACCTGATGACCGTGAAGGTCCGCCCGGGCAAGCAGTACGGTGTGTCCCGCGAGATGCGCCGCCGCATCAAGGCCTGCTTTGAACAGAACAAGATCAAGGCCGGCGCACCGGCGCAGGTGTTCTTCGGGCAGCTGCCGGGCGCGGGCTGAGCCGGAGGCGCCATGGCGCAGGACGTTGGAACAACCACGGAGAATAATCAAAGATGGACCTTGGACTTAAAAATCGCGGCGTGATCGTTGCCGCATCCAGTGAAGGGATTGGCCTGGCGACAGCTGAGGCCTTTGCCCGCGAGGGCGCGCAAGTGGCCATGTGCGCGCGCACGGAAAAGACCCTGATGGCCGCCGCCGAACAGGTCCGCGGCGCGGGCGCCACCGAGGTCTATGCCGAAGCCCTGGACGTGACCGACAACGCCGCCGTGCAGCGCTTCGTCGAGCAGGTGGCCAAGCGCTTTGGCCGCATTGACGTGTGCGTGGCCAATGCCGGCGGCCCTCCAGCCAAAAACTTTCTTTCCGTTACGCCCGACGAGTGGCGCAAGGCCGTGGACATGAATTTTATGAGCGTGGTCTATCTGGCCCGGGCGGTGATTCCCTACATGCAGCGCCATCGCTGGGGGAGGATTGTCACCATCACGTCGGTCACGGTGAAGCAGCCCATCGCCGACCTGGTGATGTCGAACGCGGTGCGGGCCGGAGTGGTGGGGCTGGTGAAGAGCCTGTCGAACGAGTTCGGCAAGGATGGGATCCTGGTGAACAACGTAGCCCCGGGTTACACCACCACGGAGCGCCTGAAGGAGCTGGCCGGAGTACGGGCGCTGGCGGCAGGTGTGTCGCAGGACGATATTTACGGGCGCTGGGCGGCGGAGACCCCGGTGCGGCGGCTGGGCGAGCCGCGGGAGATCGCCGACGTGATTCTTTGGCTGGCCTCGGAGCGGGCTTCTTACGTGACCGGCCAGACCGTGCTGGCCGATGGCGGAATTTATCGCGGACTATAGATTTTTTGGCGGCCCGGGGGCAGGCAGAGTTAAAGCTTTTTCATTCAGCTACTTTGGTCCTTTTTGGGAAAAGCATGCCGGGAAAGAGATGAAATCGCCGCCCGCCGGTTGACATCTATGAGGGTGCGCTGGAGCATCTTAATCACGGGATGTTGCTTCTCGTCGCATATTTTCTGGTCGCCGGGATCGGCTTTTGCGCGTGGTACTGGATTGCCATCCGCAAGACCCGGCAGCGCGCGGTGGAGGTGGTGCAGTGGCTCCAGTCCGCGCTCTCCGGCCAGGGCCAGGTTACGGGCATCCGCTGGATAAGCTCGTCGCGATTCAGGGTGCCGCTGCGGCTGAAGCATGGACTGTTTCATCGCGCCTGCATCCTGGTGGAACTCATACCGCGCGAAGTGCCGCTGAACTGGCTGCTCAGCCGGCTCAATGGCCGCCAGGAAACCATGACCTTCCAGGCTGATCTGGATCTGCCTCCGGCGTTCTCGCTGCACGTGCGCAACTTCCGCTGGTTCGCCCGCAGCAGCCGCAGGACGCCCAGCAATCGCGCCGGATGGAGGTTCGAACAGGCGGCGCCGGTGGTCATCAGTACGCGCAGCGACTGGCAAAAGGAACTCAGCACCACGGTCACGGCCATGGCGCATCGCGACAGCCAGGAATTCCTGAGCATTGACTTTCAACGGCGCTCGCCGCACTTTTCGGTCACGCTGCCGCTGGAGGCGATTGCTCCTGACTCGCCGACCAGCACCTGTCTTTTCGACAGCATGCGTGAGCTGGCGAGCAATTCTTCCGCGTCGTTGTTCTAGAAACCGCCGAAGAGTACTTTTCCTGGTTGCATCCGTCAGCACTTGTGGCGGCGCAGCTCGGCGCGTGGTCGGCCTCGCTGCTTTTTCCAGGAATACCGCCGAAAAGTATTTAGCATGGCCGCAGTTTCCAGCTCCTGTTGCGGCGCAGCGCTTTTTATAGAAAAACCGCCAAACGGGACTTTTCCTGGGTGCATCTGTCGGCAACTTGCTGAGGCGCAGCGCTTTTTATAGAAAACCGCTGCAAGGCTCTCCCCCACTGAACTTCGTATGCTCCTGGGGCGGCGCACGAAGGTCGCTGTACTTGCGGTGTGAGTTGCTTCAGAGCTTCAAAGCCAACAATTACACAACTATTACAGAAGCCCGCGACGTCTGCTGGTAGGGTGGAAACAGTCGAATTTTCCATGCAAGGAGCCATCCGCCAGTGAGCCTCAGGACAGACAGAACATTCAAAGAGCCAATCAGTTGGGGAACCACCTTTTTCATGGTGGCGTTTCATGTGGGCGCGATTGCCGCCCTGTTCATGTTCAACTGGAAGGCGCTG
>DATIWA010000360.1:0-5672 GCA_035465515.1 Candidatus Limnocylindrales bacterium
CGCCGTCTGGGTGGAACATCATCCGGCCGCCCATACTCTTCATGCGTGTGGACCGGACGTTCGGGATGATCGGCAGCGTCCTCCATGCCTTCCACTGCCGCAGCTTCCAGCGCCTGATCGGTTTCGGCCAGTTCTTCCACCGATTCCTCATTGGCATCGGCGATGGCAGATAATTCCTGCGGATCGCCGGATTGTCCTGCGCTGTCCGGGCCCACCTGTCCGGGATCGCTGCCCAGATCGTCAGGTCGCGCGCGGTCATCGCTTCGTCTTTCCCGTGATCTTTCATCCAGCTGTTTTCTGACTTTTCTTCTCTCCGCCATGCGAACTCCTTGGTTGATTGCCTCCCGTGTTGGATGCAGGCGATGGCCGGGCGATACGTCTGTTCTCTTCAGCTCAGCCGGGGTTACCTTTGTCACTAATTTTCTGGATTCGGAACAAAAAGCGGTTTTGCCGGACCCATCTCCCGCTTGTGGTACTGTTGCCGGGGAATTATTCTGTTAGCAAGTGATGTTGTTCTCCGGGGTACGACATGATGATTTACAGAGCTGCGGAAGACTTCAAGGAACGCACCTTGAGCGCGCTGCCCACTTTGCTGGAG
This sequence comes from Candidatus Limnocylindrales bacterium, assembly GCA_035465515.1. GTDB lineage: Bacteria > Acidobacteriota > Terriglobia > Terriglobales > Acidobacteriaceae > Angelobacter. The sequence continues at coordinate 599 of DATIWA010000360.1, forward strand.
CGCCTTGCCTATATATGTTCTCTGCAATTGCCTGAAGGCGATTACCGTCATTGGGGCCTGACCAGGACGTTTGGCGCCGCCAGGGCCCAGGAAGCCATTCGCTCCGCCCATCTTGAGGCGGCCATGGACCTGGTGAAGGTGCCTGTGCGCGAGATCTTTCAGGAGTATATGGAGGCGGTAGGACGGCAGAACGGCCCTGAAGTCCTGCATCCGCAATCCTTTGTGCTGACGGGTCCGGTCAGCGGCGACGGACTTCTTTCGGCTCACCTGCACCTGCTTCAGAACTCTGTGCAAGCTCTGGCTCTTCAGGAGCGTACCACTCCACAAGTCGCATAGCCACGCCCACCACCTGCCCGATTACTTCGGCCTCCTGCGGATGCTTCAGGATCCGCGGCGGCACCGGCGAAAGCGGATGCGACTGCAGGACGATTTCGCCCCGTCTCACGGAACACCAGCAGCACACGTGCCCTTCACGGGTCTCCACGAAATAGATCGGCCGTTCAAACTCAGACCGCCATTTCCCTTCCTCCACGCGGTCGCGGTCTTCGTCCACCTGCACAAACGAACCCGGCAGCAGCAGCGGATACATGGTGAGGTCTTCCGTGCCCACGTAAGCGTAGGTGTATTTCCGCTTCTGGAGCTCCTGCAGGTATTGCAGCGGCACCACGCCCCAGTTTTCGATCATCCGGCCCAGGTCGGTGGAGCGGCGAAGATCGAACGCCGGGTCCAGCTTGACCGGGACATGCGCCGTTCCGCGGGCGCTGGTAATCTCCAGGCGATGGGTCCTGCTGGGGCGGCAGATGGCATAATCGGTCACCGTGGAACCCAGGTCCACGCCGTAGAGCTTCAACAGCTCGGCGAAGTCCGCCCGGTAGATCACGGAAAGCACGTAAAGGCGGTAGATGCTGGGTATGACGCCCTTGGTCTCAATATCGGAAAGCCGGCTGGGGTTAATGACAAAATCTTCAATGCCTCGTGAATCGGCAAGCGCAATACTGGCCAACTCCACATCTCTCAGCGTGAGGCCGGTCTCTTCACGAAGCTCGCGTAATTTTTTGCCCGCTGACAACACTCGAGTTCCCCGTCCCTTAAGCTCTGGTTCCAGTGCCTGGAACAAAAATCAGACCTGATGAAGAACACTCGCCGGGTGAGCTAAGATACCTCAGAGTCCCGGCCATTACAATCTGAGGCCCCGTTCTTTTTGACGCCAACAGAAACTTCTCAGGACTCGGCGCCTGTCAAGCTTCCGCACAAATTCACTCAAATTGCTCCCGGAAGTGAAATCAATTGCGGAAGTTCGTCATCTGCGTCTCTACATCCGCTTTCTGGGCTGCCGTCAAAGGCAGCAAGGGGAGGCGCGGCAGGCCGCCATAATACCCGTTAAGGTCCATGGCGTACTTGACCGCCGGGATACCCATTTCTGAAACCACCCGTTTGGCCGGGCCGGCAAGGGCCTGCTGTTTCGCCCGGGCCAGCTCCATATCATTGTCTCTGAAGGCGGCATAGATTTCAAAGCAAATCGTCGGGGCTGGTGCGGCAATGGCCAGAACTGCCCCGCTGGCGCCTGCCTGAAAGGAATCCAGCACCGTATGTGCCGCACCCACAAGCACCTGGAACCCCACTTCCTTGCTGCGCGTTTTGAGCCGGGGGACTGAAGCCACAGCCGCGCTGCCGCCCTTTCCACCGCTCAGTTCGCCCACGCTCACCAGCTGGCCTCCGTTTTCCGCCCTGGCCGGCGCTGCCGCCATGCGCTCCGTGACCGCCTGCTGCACCTCAGTGACCGTCGCCGTCCTTTTGATATGCCGTGTCCCCTGCACCATGGCCGCTACTTTTTCCACGTTGCCGCTCGATTCCTTGATCCCGATGATGTTCGGATGCTCCGCCAGTTCGGTGATTACCTCCAGAGGCAGGTCATAGGCCGTGAAGGGCGGGACGGTATACAGCAGCACCGGCAGAGGCGACCGGTCAGCCACCGTGCGATAGAAGGCCAGCATGGCCTCAGGCTTCATCTGCGGGCGGTAAAAATGGGGCGTGCGCACCAGCGCCGCGTCATACTTGAGCGTGGCCGCGTATTCGGTCAGCCGCAGCGTTTCAATCGCCGACTCCGCGCCTGTCCCCGCAATCAAGACCTTCTCCGGCGCCGCGACTTCGGCTGTGACGCGCAGTACGTCTCGCCGTTCCTCGTCGCTCAACATTACCGCTTCGCCCGTGGATCCCAGCACCACCATGCCGGCAATCGGCGTGCGTGAATAACGGTCCACGTTGTGTTCGATCTTTTTGTAGTAAACCGCGCCGTCGGCGCTGAAAGGCGTGGTGATCGCAGGAAAGATCCCTTGCAGAAGCATGCCCTTATTGTAACCAAACCCAAAGCCTGGGAAACTCGCAATCACCCGGCAACCCCGCAATTCTTTCCGGTGACAAAAAGCCCTGCGCTGCCGCAGGGCTTTCGAGTAGAACTTTGAACCGCTTTTTTAGATGGCCAGCGGCAGGGGCGCCGTATTCCGCGTTTGCATTGCTCCCAGGCGCATGACGTTTTCCCGCAGCGTCTGGTAGGCAGGAGCCAGCATGGCGGGGGTCAGTTGCAACGCCGGCACGGCAAACTCGATGGCAAGCTTGGCCATCGCCATCATGCACTGCAAACGGATCTGCGTGGCCAGCTCCATCACCTGCGCCGCTGCCTTCGCGACCTCAGGATCGGCGCTCAGGCGCGCACCTTCACTCAAGCGCATCACGGCTGAAGCGTTGCCGCCGATCCGCGTCACATAGCCCCAGGTCACGACAATGCGCTGGCGCTTCAGGCGTGAAAACCGCGAGCGCGGCAGCCTGGATTTGAGGAAAAGCTCGTCCTCGCGGTCCAGCAGCGTGCGAAAGGCCTTCAAATCAACCGGGCGGACATTCTGGGTCGCCTGCTTCCGCCGGCTGCGCACCGCCATGTAGAAAAGTCCAATGGCACATAAGGCAAGCGCAATAACGATGAAAGTAATCATTGGTGAATAAGCTCCGTAATGGCCTGGTTCCACTGCTCCAGTTGCGCCCTCTTCGGTAACTCAGATTCGCTGGTCACACGCTCCGGGGCCAGGAGATAGCCGAGCCAGATCAGCAGGCTTGCGGTAAATGCGAGAATTCTCACCATGCTGAGCATGTCGAGAGCCCCCGCACTCATTTGTGAGCGCATTGTAACTGCAATCAACTCAACTGCTGAGAATATACCGAGACCTACGGCAATACCGAAAACTGGTGTCTTCCAATGGAGCCCAAAAGCGGTGGAAAACACAAACAGGAACATTAAGAGGCCAACTTCGATGATGCGGATTGCTTCTTCAATAACTAGTACTGCTGAACTGATGTCGCTATAACCGTGAGGCGAGTGGTTCACTAAAACAAGGATGCCGACAATCAGGAGCGCAGAAACTGTCCAGTAGAAGATCAGGGTGGCGAGTCTTTTTAGCGCAGCATGCACGGCGAAAATGTGCTTAAAAATTTCGTACACCACCGCCAACCCGAGAACAATTCCAATCGCCTCGGCTATCCAAAATGTATAAAAAAACAGGGCAGCTCGCGTCCGGGCAGCATAAATGACAATCGCGCCGACAAAATTACATGTTGAGTAAAAGACAAATAAAGGGAACGTCCTCCAAACCTTTTTTGCCCACAACACCGCGATCAAGACCGCCTGGAAGACCATTCCAGTGATCCAGAGATCGTAAATAAGACGTTTTACCTGCATCGGGATCGAGAAAAGAATACTTTTTTCGCCCGGTCACGAGCAAGCTTTTTCGAGCGGCACAGATTGTCTTAAGTTACTGCCGTTACCGGGAACGTCCCGCACACCGTACACGGCGGTGGAGGGAAAGGCGCCGGGTTATCAAAGAAAGCCTTCTGCTTGTTAAGGCCAGCGTTTGCCGCCGAAAGGACGACTGCTAAAACGAGAGAGAGCTTCATAAACTTTTTCATAGGAGTGACCTCTTTTTTGTCATAACCTTCAGCCATTGCGGGCGCATCTGCCACAAAATAATGGACTTATGCCCCTTTCCGAATTCGAAACAATTTCGTTTCAAAACGGGAATTGCAGAACTAAGGCGACTCACTTAGACTCTTTTGTCGTGTACTGGGGTCAGGGGATAATTGATTACGCGAGTGCCTGACGCAGCAGGGGCCGATGGATGGCCTAAGCCAGGCACTTCCGATTGAGAAGGTCGCAAGATATTTCCTATTCCCGGAAATGTAACCACTCTTGCTGGCTCGAGTCCGCGTTGCGCGCCGGGAACAGATTTTGCATGGATTCCGCTATTCGAGATCTGCTTTTGCAGGTGCAAACCGTATAATTCAGTAAATCAACTGGTTGCGGCGCGCATTCGCAGCGCATGCGGGTTTGCAGCTTCACTGTCCTGGCACATTCCTGCAACCCGGATTTCCTGACAATTGCCACACGTCCCCTACCATCCCGGGTTCCGCCTTGCGGGTTAAGAATCAGCTCGCGCTGGACAGGAAGGGACTTTTGCGGTCCGCTTTTTTGGGTTTTCAGAACCTTGCTCCTGCCAGCGGAGACCTGTCGGCGCCTTGCAGTGGGGCAAGGACAATTACAGAAATAGGAAACAGTCATGGAAAGGGGGAATTGGTCGGGGGATCGGCGCCCCAAAAGGCGTGAAAGAGAAATCGGATACAATGGCTTGGAGAGTCAATTTGTCGGGGCGTAGCGCAGCCTGGTAGCGCACCTGCCTTGGGCGCAGGGGGTCACAGGTTCAAATCCTGTCGCCCCGACCATCCAACAAGCAATCTGGCCTTCTGCAAAAATCCGGGCCGTTTCGCCCGTTCAGCGCTTTTCCGCTGCCAGCCACTTCTCCATGTTTCCCTGCTGAAGCTGCTTGAATTCCATGCAGCCGCTGATCCGTTCCAGGCTCTGCTGCACCGCGCGTTCCGCTCCCGGCGCGCGATGGCCGGCAAAAAACTGCCTCACGTCGTCCCTCTCCGCGTCCAAACAGAAATTCCCCAGCGCGCTCACCGCGCCGCGGCCGCCAAAGCTGGTGACCTTTTCCGCCAGGCCGTCCCAGTGCGCTTTCAGGTACGCCCAGGC
>DATIWA010000361.1:0-2568 GCA_035465515.1 Candidatus Limnocylindrales bacterium
ACCACCAGGTTGCGGCCCGGCGGGACTGAGAATTTGACTTCAATCTCCACAGTGCGCGCCTGCTTCTCAACCTCCAGCACATAATCAGCAATACGGCTTACACGCCCGGGGAAGCGCGTGCCCGGAAACGCATCAATGGAGACCATGGCCGGCATGCCGGTGCGCACAGAGCCCGCTTCAATTTCATCCACGGGCGCGCTCACGTAGTAGCAGCTGTCATCAATGAGGTCGATCGCGGGAGGAGTGGGGATTCCCGGAGGCGATGGCGTGGTGAATTCACCCACTTCTCCCGTGATATCTCCGATGCGCCCGGCGTACGGGGCCGTCAGCAGGGTTTGCGCCAGCTGGGCGCGCGCCAGTTTGAGCCGGGCCATGCTGTGTTCCACGTCGGCGCGGCTTGCATCACATTGGGCGCTCAGCGCTTTGTATTCCGAAGTGACCTTGTCGAACTGTTCTTCGGCGATCAGTTCGTCATTGTAGAGGCGCTCCACGCGGCGGGCATCGCGTGAGGCCAGGTCGGCGCGCGCACAAACCTCACGCGCGTGCAGTGAGTTGGCATTGACTTCCTGTTCCAGCACTCGCACGTTGGCGCGCGTATCGTTGTTCCATAACTCCAGCAGGGGCTGTCCCTTGCGGACGTGATCGCCTTTGTGCACGTAAATTCGGCCAATCTGTCCTCCGCCAGGAAGAGACAGCTTGGAGCGACGGCACGCCTTGATGCTGCCGGCCCGCGTATTGGAGATGGTGCGCGCAACCCGGCCCTCGTCCACGGTGTGCAGCACGACTGGAATCGGACGCGGGCGGTAGCGGTACACGAGCCCTGCGCCGATCAGCAGCGCCAGTACGGTCACTCCTATGATTCGCGAAAGTTTCAGCCCGTGCATGCGCGCTCTCCTGCCCGTATTGGCCGCACGTCTTTAGAAGTCGTGCGCCTTGGGATCGGACCTCATGTGGCGTTCGCGGGTCTGGAGCCTGACCAGCGCTTCTTCGAACGCCAGTTGATGGGCGGCCTCATCATGGCGGATTTCTTCAAAGCGATGCGCCACGGCGCCGTCGCCATCGGCGAAGGCCTCTTCGGCGAAATTCTTATACATGGTGTCCACTTCAAAGGACTCCCCGGCGATCGCGTGGGTCAGGTCCTGCTCGTCGGACCCCACCAGGCCAAGCAGTTCGGCCTCCTCGGCAAAGTGCTCAAAGAATTCCTGGTCGGCAGTTTTATCGAACAGATCGGCAAGTTCGCTGCGGCCATTCTTGCGGGCCTCCTTGGCAAACAACTTGTACTTTGCGTATGCGAACGCCTCACCCCGCATTGCTTCCAGCAGGTTCTTGCGGCTGCGCGGGGATATCTCATGAACGGCAAGGGATTTTTCTGCCATATTCTTACCCTCCACTGATCAGTTTGCTTGACGGGCGGTTGGAGGCACTGTGATAGGGGTCACAGGCGAGCGGCGGCAGTGATGCCGCTCGGTCGCCGGGCGGTCAGCGCCCGGCCACGCTGGCCTGGGCCTTGAACTCTTCGCGCAGCATGCTCAGCAGGGCAGCCGTGACTGAGAGAATGACCGGCCCCAGAAAGAGACCCATCACGCCGAACACCTGTACGCCTCCGAGGAGAGCAAAGAATACGTAGATGGTGTGCAAACGCACCGTCTCGCCGATAATCCATGGCCTGATCACGTTGTCTGCGAGTCCGATCACCCCGGCGCCCAGCCCGAGCAGGATGAGTCCTTTAATCACATGTCCGCTGAAGAGCAGGATCACCGATGCCGGCACCCACACAACAGCTGAGCCGAACATCGGGACAAGCGAGAACACCGCCGTCACCACGCCCCACAGGACGGGCGACGAAATGCCCAGCGCCCAGAAGGCGAGCGCGGTAAGAGTGCCTTGCGCCGCTCCCACCGCCACGCCGCCGTAAAAATTGGCAATCACGGTCGAACTGATGCGGTCCTGGAGTTCCTGGAACCTCTGTTCCCCCAGCGGCAGCTCGGAAGAGACGCGTCCGAGAAGGGCCGGGCCATCGCGAAACAGAAAGAACAGGACAATCGAAGCGATGATCGCGTTTGTGAGCAGCGTAACAATATTGCCCACCAGGCCGGCGCTGAACCGGACCAGGGTTGCGCTGGCTTCGCCAAGTCTCTTCATGATGGCAGCATGAATATCAACGGAGGGGACCGGCAGGTACTTCCCCAGCCAGTCGGTAACCCCCTGCAAGGCATGGGCCAGATATGCAAGGGGCCCGCCCTGCCCCGCGCTTTTGGCAGCCAGCGTCTGGTAGAAAGCTGAGAGTTCATTGCTGACGGCCATCCCTACAAAGAAAAGCGGCAACGCCGCGAGCACGAGAGCGGCAAGCATGCTGGCCAAAGCCGCCATGCTGGGGTTGCGGAAAATTCTCTGTGAATAGCGGTGCAGAGGGTGAAAGACAATGGCAACCACCAGCGCAAACAGGATGGGACCGGCATACGGCCGGAAGATCAGATAGCAGAAGTAGAGGAAGACTGCGGAAAGCGCAGCAAGCAGCCAGGTCGTGCTACGGCCCTCTTTCATGCGTGTCCTCGTTCCGGGCGTCGC
>DATIWA010000362.1:0-1728 GCA_035465515.1 Candidatus Limnocylindrales bacterium
ACTTTGGCTGGCCTCCATATCGGGCTACCTTGCTCTCATCAGATTCACTGGAAGCCCAACAATGAAGTACTGCAACCGCCCGATTGGATCCTTCCTGATCATGCTGTTGTTTTGCTTGCCGTGTTGTGCCGCGCCTATGGCTGTAGTCGTGGACAGGTCCAACAACACCGCCGGCATTACTTCTGCGGAACTCAGGAAAATCGTCCAGGGCAGCACCCGAAAATGGCCTGACGGCAGAAACGTCACGTTCGTTGTCCACGACGCCGCTTCCGCCGGCATGCGGCAGGTCCTTGCGCGTCTATACAGGTTCTCCGGCCAGGAAGCCAAAGCGTTCGTTGATTCGCACAAGAGCTGGTTCGTCATGGTGGACTCTGATGAAGCATTGCTCAAGCTTGTGGAATCCACGCCCGGGGCCGTAGGGCTGGTGGATGTTTACGCAATTACCGGCAGGGTGCACGTAATGAAACTCGATGGAAAATTGCCCCTGGAGCAGGGATACCTGCTCCATTAGCAACAAAAAGGAAAGCAGCCATTATGAAAAACCTTCGTTTCGCGGTATTCGCTCTGGTCCTTTCGTTCTGGATTCCGGCGCATGCGCATCACCTGGCCATCGTTGTTCACCAGGACAACCACGTGAACACGGTGACCTCCACTGGCCTCGCCAAAATCTTCAAGTCAGAAACTAAGAAGTGGCCGGATGGAAACGATGTGGTCGTAGTCATGAATAGAAATTCTCCCGGAGCTCTTCGGGTCGTGGAGCGTCTGGCTAAAATACCCGCGCGGGAAGCCGGCGCCTTCATTGCTGCGCATAAATCGTCTTTTGTGCTTGCCGAGTCCGATGCTGACGTGCTGCGCATCGTTTCCGGCACCCCTGGCGCCCTGGGACTGGTGGACGTGCATTCCATTGACGCCAAAGTCCGGGTGGTGAAGGTGGACGGAAAGCTGCCGCTGGAAAAAGATTATCTTCCTGACTGATTTGTCGCCAGTGTAATGGAGATGCCTTCAGGCTGGCTTCGCCAGTTCATGGCTGGGCTTCCGAATCTCGGTCACGCTCCCCGGCAGCTTCAAAGGGATGCGATGGTCTTTCGCCGATGCGTGCCCCGCCTGTACCCAACCAAAGCGGGTCAGCAGAGACCCGACCATGCTTGACCAGCAGGCAGCCCGGCGCAGCTTCCTGTTGCCGGTCATCAATGACGCCAGCCGCAGCGCCATAGGCACCGGTCCTGAGAGGATGCCGCCTGCGCGGCTTATCGTGCCGCTCAGTCCCCGATGCAGCGGCTCATTGATCCGGTTGCGCCTGGTCTCCACCTCCAGGCCTTCATACATTTCAAAGGCGGAAGCGGCCACCCCCAGCAGGTTCAGCGCGCGACTGTCTTCATGGCCCATCAATTCCAGGATTGAGACCGCCGAATTTACTCCTGAAGCCGCAAAATGATGCGGCAGGCTGACCACGTGATCATTCCAGACCGGAATGGCCGTTGCGCCGATCAGTACGCCGGTATAGGTCGAAAGCACAAGTCCCGTGGCTGAGGCCAGCATTCCCGCCGCGTCTTCCACAAGGCGAATGGGCAGCGCGTCACCAAAGCGCCGGCGCATCAGGTTGGCGAAGGCTGCAGCGCCCGAACAAGATGAGAATGCCGCCAGCGTCCACGCGCCCATGTTCATCGCGCTCTGCGGCTTGAAGACCCGCAGCATGTTCAGAAAACGTGAGGGCACTCCAAGATCGGA
>DATIWA010000363.1:0-4411 GCA_035465515.1 Candidatus Limnocylindrales bacterium
AACAGCGACGGCCCCGATCCGGGTGGAGATCTACGACCAGGTTTACAATCTCCGCGGGGTGGATGCGGAGTACATCACCCGCCTGGCCGGGTTCGTGGATTCCAAGATGCGTAGTGTGGCGCAGCAAACCTCCACGGTGGACTCCCTGCGCCTGGCCGTGCTGGCGGCCCTCAACATTGCCGACGAGTACCACATTCTCAAGAAGAAATACGATCTGCTGGCGTCGGAGTACCGGCAGCGCGCCGGCGCCCTGGCCGGAGCCCTGGATGAGGTGCTGGAAGACGGACGAAAAGCCGGCTGATTTTGTCCCGGATCGCGACAAGGCCGCGCGAGAAACGCGCGGTTTTTTTTGGCTTGCCTGACTAACGAGCCGAAGAAGTTTCAGCCCCGGAACGCGCTCCAGCGGTTTGGAGCGACAGGCAAAAAAGGAATACCGACCCGCGTGGCCGTGCAGATGGGCCGTTAATGAACCCGTCGTAGACGGTGGGAACCTGCCGCGGCTCTTTAGGCATTTCCGTACTGGCGGAACCTCGCACACCGAGCCGTGTTTACGAGTCAAGCCCCCTGTTCATTTGAATATCGGTTCAAAAAACGGTGACCATCCGACACCTGCTTTGCAGGCCGGTGCTCAGTGAAGATGCTAAAGAAATCCGGAATAGATAGCAAGAGGTCCGATGAGCAGAGACACTGGCGGCGGTAATCGCGCGGCTGGTTGCTACAATCCTCTGCGTGACCCAGGGTCCCGCCATAACGAGCCTCGTCGCGCCGCCTGACGCCCGCGGCCAACGCCTGGACCAATGGCTTGCCGGACGGCTTCCAGACGTGAGCCGGGTACGCGTGCAACAGCTCATTGAGCAGAAAAAGGTCACAGTCAACGGCGCGCCCCCGCGCGCCTCCCTGCGCCTCCACGGCGGCGAAACGATCGTGATCACCGGGCAGGTTGAGTTGCCGCCGCTGAAGGCCTTCCCTGAAGACATTCCGCTGGACGTGATTTACGAGGACAACGACATTGCCGTGATCAACAAACCGGCGGGAATGACCGTACATGCCGGGTCCGGCAAGGGCGAGGCGGGAAGCCGCGGAACTCTGGTCAATGCCTTGCTGCATCGCTTTGCCGCCCTGTCGCAGGTCGGCGGTGAGCTGCGGCCGGGAATCGTCCATCGTTTGGACAAGGAGACCAGTGGATTGCTGGTAGTGGCCAAAAATGATGCGGCACATCGCAAGCTGGCAGAGCAGTTCAGCCGCCGCAGGGTAAAAAAGACTTATCTTGCCCTGGTGCATGGCTGGATGCCTCAGTCTCAGGGCACAATCAAAGCTCCCATCAGCCGCGATCTGCTGCGGCGTGAGCGCATGACCACCCGCCGCCAGGGCGGACGGGAAGCCGTCACCCATTGGAAACTTGTGAAGAAAATACAGGGCAAGTTCGGCAAATTCTCCCTCTTGGAGGTAAAAATCGAGACCGGGCGAACACACCAGATACGCGTGCACCTGGCATCCGTGGGGCATCCTGTTGCAGGCGATGCGCTTTACGGCGCTCCCCGGCTGCTGGCCGGTTACGGAGGTACAGCACCACAAGCAGCATCTCTGGGAAGGCACTTTCTGCACTCATCCGAGCTACAATTCGAGCATCCAATGAGTAACACGCCGCTTTCGTTTCAGCAGCCCCTGCCCGAGGAACTTGGAAAGTTTCTTGAGAGTATAGGGGATTAAGGGATTCGCTTGAACACTATGATGATTTCTTTGAGAAATTCGGTGTCTTCCAGTCTGAGGGTGATGGCCGTGTTTTTTGGCGTGTCCCTCGCGTGCGCCGTTGCAGCCCAGGCTCAGTTGCCGGGCATGCTGCCGCAGTCCACTCCCACGGCTTCGAACGTGGTGCCTGCGGGCACTGCGGCGGCAAGCAGCAACGGGGAACCTCTGGAGGTTTTCCACGCGCGCGCTGACGAAGTGAACGTTATCTTTACCGTGACAGACAAGCACAACAAATTCGTTCGCGACCTGAAGCAGACCCAATTTCAGATCCTGGACAACAACATGCCTCCGCGCCAGATCACCAGCTTTGAAGCGGAGACCAACCTGCCGCTTCGCGTAGGCTTATTGATTGACGCCAGCAATTCCATCCGCGACCGCTTTCTCTTCGAGCAGCAGGCTGCGGCGCAATTTCTGCGCCAGATCATTCGTCCTGAGAGCGACAAGGCTTTCGTGCTGGCCTTTGATGAGGTTTCCGACCTTACGCAGGACTACACCAGTGACATGGACAAGCTGAACCATGGCATTAACGTGATCCGTCCCGGCGGCGGCACCGCCATGTGGGACGCGGTCTATTACGCCTCCAAGGAAAAGCTGATGCAGGAGCGTGCGGGCGACAAACCGGTGCGCAAGGCCATTGTGCTGGTTTCCGACGGCGACGACAACCAGAGCCGCGTGACCCGGCAACAGGCCATGGAAATGGCGCAGCGCGCCGGGGTGATCGTTTACGCCATCAGCACCAACCTGAGCAATATCCACGACAGCGGCGACCACCGCTTGAGAGCCCTGGCCGAATCCACGGGTGGAAGGGCTTTCTTCCCCTTCAAGCTGCACGACCTCACCGAAGCCTTTAAGGACATTCGCGAGGAGCTGCGGAGCCAGTACTCTGTCTCCTACAAGCCCACGCAGTTCCAGGCCGGCGGGCAGTATCGTCCCATCCAGATTGTGGCGCAGAATAAAAAGCTTCACGTGCGCGCCCGCAAGGGATACTTTGTTCCGGCGCAGTAGAGGCAATTCCAGAAGAGTCAGCAAAGCCCGGCCCAGCGCCGGGCTTTTCATTTGTCCCGTGCGCGGTCCGGCAGAGCGCAAGGTTATAATAATCTGAGCCCCAGATGAGAGTTCTTCACGTCTTTTTTGCGTTGGCCTTGGGTAGCAGCGTTGCCGCCGGGCAGAGCCCCGCTCCGGCCGCCACCCCGGTGGCGACTCCAGCGCAAGCTGCATCCTCCAGCCCGGGATCCAGCCCCGGCAATGACGACCAGAAGCCGTATCAGTTCACCGTCCGCACCGATGAAGTCAATATCATCTTCACTGCCACGGACAAGCACGGCAAGTTTATCCGCGACCTGAACCAGAACGAGTTTAAGATTCTGGACAACAACCTGCCACCGCGCCAGATCACCAACTTTTCCGCGGAAACGAACCTGCCTCTGCGGGTGGGATTGCTGATTGACGCCAGCAACTCCATTCGCGACCGCTTCCAGTTCGAGCAGCAGGCGGCCACAGAGTTCCTGCAACAGATCATCCGCCCAAAAAGCGACCTCGCGTTCGTGCTGGCGTTCGATGAAGTCTGGGATTTGACCCAGGACTTCACCAGCGACCTGGACAAGCTGACCCGCGGCATCAAGGTCATACGTCCTGGCGGTGGAACTGCCCTGTGGGACGCCATCTACTTCGCGTGCCGCGACAAATTGTTGAAAGAGCGCGAAACCGGTCCGGTGCGCAGGGCCATTATCCTGGTCTCTGACGGCGATGATAACCAGAGCCGCGTGCTTCGCCAGGAGGCCATCGAGATGGCGCAGCGGGCGGGCGTCATTGTCTACTCCATCAGCACCAACTTGAGCAACATGCATGACCAGGGCGACAAAAATCTGAAGATCCTGGCAGACGCGACCGGCGGCCGCGCCTTCTTCCCTTTCAAGCTCGAACAGGTGACCGACGCATTCCGGGACATTCAGGAGGAGCTGCGGAGCCAGTACTCCGTCTCATACAAGCCGGCCCAGTTTGTCGCCAATGGCCAGTTCCGTCCCGTCGAAATCATACCCGCGAACAAAAAGCTGCGGGTCCGCGCGAAAAAGGGATACTACGTGCCCAGGCAGTAGCGGACGCGCATTCCTTCCAATTGAGGTCGGCCCACTGCTCGGGAACGAACACCGGCGCGTGACACGAGTCACAGATCGCGCGCTGGTCAGAATCTATCGTGGAAAGTGCAGGCCACGCCTGCCGCCCAGCAATGGGCCACTCTACCTTTCGCATCGGATCTGATGCGCCGGGCGCATCCTGCCGGAACAAGGAGAATCACGATGACCACGCGATTCGACGCCGACCTGAAGCTCACCCTTGAGAGCAAGACCGGGCAAAAGAAGACCGCGTTGCGCGGCATGCAATTGCTGGATGAGCCCACCTTGAACAAAGGTACTGCGTTCACCGAGGAAGAGCGGGCAAAGCTGTGCCTGCACGGATTGCTGCCTCCTCAGGTGGAGACCCTGGACCAGCAGGTGCAGCGGGCCTACGAGGCCTACCAGAGAAAGACGGAGGACCTTGAGCGGCACATCTACCTGCGCGCTTTGCAGGACACAAATGAGGTCCTGTTCTATCGTCTGCTGGTTGACCACATGCAGGAGATGATGCCGATCGTTTACACTCCGGTGGTCGCGCAGGGATGCCA
>DATIWA010000364.1:0-2810 GCA_035465515.1 Candidatus Limnocylindrales bacterium
CGGGAATTGTGCCGGCGCCGCCGTTAAAGTTGATGACCGCCGGGGAAATGCCGCAAGCCGGGCCTCCCTGAACGCCTGCACAGGCAAGATTCACCGTGCCGGTGAAGCCGTTGTTCGCAGTGAGCACCAGGTTGTAAGAGGCCTGCTGCCCGGAGCCAAGGGTAGCGGTTGGACTGGCGCCGGGCGCAAGTTCCAGACGGAAGAAAGCCGCGGGCGGCAGAGCGAGTTCCCACATGCCCCGGCCATAAGTTGCGGCGCGCAATTTCCGGATGCCCGGCGCATCCAGGACCATAAGGCGATTGACGGGGACGCTGGGCAGGCCGCCGGCCACTTCCGACCAGCTGGCCCCGCCGTCTGTAGTTTCAAAGGCGCCAACGTCGGTCCCGACAAAGACGTGGGCCGAATTGACAGGGTCGATCAGGACCGAATCGGCGGGGGCGTCCGGAAGGGCGGCGGGGCCGGTCCCGCTGATGTTGTTCCAGGTTGCGCCGGCGTCAATGGTCCGCCACACATGCCCAACGCCGAAGCCCATGACCACAGCCACCGCGGTCCTGCCGCTGGGATCATTCTGGTCCACCGCGATGCCGCTGATTTTATAGCCGCCGGAGATCAGCGTGGCGCTGCGGTCAGCAAAAGTGGCGGGGCCGCTTTCCGCCGCAACACTGACGAAGATGCGGCCGTCAGTGCGTCCGGCATAGACCACGCTCGAAGCGCCGCTGGGGGCCGCAGGGCCTCCCGCAGCCAGGGCGGAAATCATGTGGTTGTCGGCGCAAGCAGTATTGGAGCCGTTGTCGAGATTGGCGCTGAGAGCGTTGGCGTTATTGACTCCCGGCCAGCCGCTGCCGTCCGCCTGGCCGCGCCAGACGCGGCAGGTGCCCACCAGGACCCTGGCGGGATCGCGGGGGTCGAGCATGTAGGGCGTATAGAAGGCGCTGTTGTCGCCGCCGATATTATTGTGGCACGACGGGCCCGTGCAGTTGTCAATCACCATCACAAAATCCTGCGCCCGGCAATTAGCGCCGCCGGTGCAGCGTTGGATTGAGACGCCGGTGTTCGCGGTGTACCAGAAGCCATTGGAACTGGGATCGATCGCGTTGAAGCCGCCGTCGCCGGCGTTCACGTTGCTCCACGCGCCGCCGCCGGTTCCGGGCGATCCGTTGTCCTGCGCTCCCCCCAGGAGGACGGCAGGATTGTTGAAGTCGTGCGAGGCCCACACAAACTCGGTCATGGGGCCCAGCGCGGCGTTCAGGTTCTGCCAGGAGTTGGCGTTTGAAGCCGAGCAGGAACCGTCTGAGGCCACTCCATTCATGCTGCGGTAGATTCCGCCGTCATTGGCGAAATACATGATCCGGGGATTGGCGGCGAGAAAGGCCATGGCGTGCTGATCAGGATGCACGTGAGACGATGCGGCGACCACGCCGGTTTCGGCGCAGCCGTACGAGTGAGTGAGGTTGAGCCAGGCGCAACTGGCGGTGCTGTTGGAGGGCAGCGCGCAGCGATAGACGTTGACACCGCCAAGATAAAGTTCAGTTCCCGCGCCTTGCGGGACGGCGGCGAGATAGAAATTATAGGCGGCCTGGTCAACGCCGCAGCCCAGACTATCGCCGCAGGAGGTGTAGCCGTTTTCGCCCAGATCGCCGGACCAGCTTGCCCCGCCATCGGTGCTGCGATACACGCCGCGAAGCGCCTGCATGTCGTCAATAAAGGCGACGTACAGTTCCCCCGTTCCCGGACGCACGGCGATACTCCCGCGATAAAGCGGGCAGCTCATGCTGGCGCCGGACGGACAGTTCAGTAAGGAAAGGATTCCTCCCCCCGGCTGGCTCGCCAGCCTCTGCCAGGTCTGGCCTCCATCCGATGAGGAGTACATTCCGTGATAACGCAGCAGCGCGAAGAACTTCCCCGCCGCCGCGCTGTAAATGACATCGGTCGCCGAAGTGGGGCTGACGGGATTGACTCCGTCATCGCTGACAAAGCTGAGCGCCCAGGTCAGGCCAGCGTCAGTTGAATAGTAGAGCCCGCGGGTAAACAGGCCGCCCCCGGCGCCGCTCAGGAAACTGTTGGTCAGACCGGCGCCCGCCACAACCTGGTTGGTCTGCCCTGCCGCGGTGCTGAAGGCGATTTTGCTGAATCCCAGCCCCGTGAAGCTCAACGGGCCAGAGGGGCCTGCAGCAGTGGAAATCAGGACCCAGCTTGCGCCGCCATCGGTCGAACGCAGGATCCCCAAACCATAATAAGAGTCGCCGGAACCGTTGGTCTCGCCCGTACCGGCAAGAATCACTGTGCCGGATCCGCTGGTATCAGGCTTCAGTGCCACTGCGCCCACTGCCATGGTTGGCTGTCCGTCGAGCAGGGGGACCCAGGTAACGGAACCGGGCGCGGCGGTGGCATTGGTTGACTTCCACAGTCCGCCATATGCGCCGCCGGCATAAACCGTATTGCCTGAAGGGTCATTCTGATCCATGACCACGGTGGTGGCGCGTCCGCTGACCGCGCCATAGCTTTGAAAATTCGAGGGATCAGAGGCCAGATTGAATGGGCCGGTATTCTGCCATGCGCTGAGTGCCGTTCCGCTGGGATTGAACTTCTGCCGGCCTGACTGCGCAGCCGCCCGCGTGCGGTTGCTGTTCAAAGCCCGCAGGGCCTGCCGCTGCTGGTTGGCACGGAGCAGCAATGCCGACGCATTCTTGCCGCCGACCTGCCGTCCGGTCAGGAACCAATCGGCGCGCTGAATTGCTTCATCGTGGTCGCCATCCTGTGCGTCAAGATCAGGATGGACTTTTGCCCCCTGGCCAAACGCCCATGAGACC
>DATIWA010000365.1:0-11248 GCA_035465515.1 Candidatus Limnocylindrales bacterium
TTGATGCAGGTGTTCCTGTTCGCGGTGTAAGGGCCGGGGGAATCCAGGTCGGGATCGTAACGGCAGAGACCCAGGATTTCATCGCCACCCCAGAAATGGCGGACCAACTGGCCGGTTGTCGGATTGATTGCGGTCCCGGTCAAGACGACGCCGCCGCCCGGCGCGGTGACGCCGGCGGCAAACTGAACCGTGGTGGTTTGAGCGCTTGCGGTTACGCAGGCAAGGGCCACCAGGAGCGCAAGAGCGATCCAGAGATGGGCAAGTGATCTGAACCTGAAACTACGCGATACGTTCTGAAGGGTGACTTTGGGACTTCTCGTTCTCATAAATGTTTCCTTCCCGTCCCGTAGCCTGGGGGCTTTGAGACGATGCAAGTGAAGTTGCTTCTGCCCACAGGCCCCTTCCCGCTCTTCTTATATCGTTTAACGATCTTATCGTTCTACGATACCAATGAGAGACACGTGTCGTAGACGTGCCCATAAGGGCACATCGGCGCACTGGAATATATGGCCGGTCATGCAGCTCGTTCGAACTGCGCCGGAACATATAAACCGTTCACGTTCCCTGAACGGGGGCCGTGGGAATTGGGTTTAGAACTAGCTTCGGGCAGTGCAGTGGACCGGAAGGAATAAAGAAAGGCTTCACGCACCAACTAGTTTGGATGCACTGATGACTGGCTGGACTAGGTCCAGCCAGGAAGACAGAAGAGCTCATTCGGCACCCGAACTCTTACATCCATCTGTCTTTCTAGTTCAAGACTCTCTGCTTGAAGGATTAGAAACAGATTAAATTAAAATTAAAATCTCTAATGGTAGGCAGACACTCGCACGCAGCCGGCAAGCGGATAAGGTGTGTACTATCAGCAGAATACATTTTTTTTTAGCGCGCCTGATGCCCCACGGGAACCAGGATATTTTTCGAGTAAAACTTAACGCCAACTCAAGCTGGAGCCATCTCCAGAAGTTCGTGCGCCTGATCTTTAAACTGCAAGATTTCTGCTGTTGTGTCGCACATTACATCACAGTGCTTGATTGTTGGCAACAACTTTCTGAGAAAACTTTAACACGCGTGTCTGCGGCAGCATCTCGGCGCCGTGGCCGCGGGCCCGCCGAACGTGCCTGCGACTTTCCTCCAGGGCTACTCCGGCCAAGCACCACGCACTTGATACTGGCGGTTTGCAGTTCTGGATTGGGAAGTTTCAGATTGGGAACCTTCAGAGGAAGGAGAAAATCCGGAGATCCGGATAGGAATCAAACCGGCAGAGGCCGTATATCTCATCGCCGCCCCATAATGACGGAAATGCTGGCCTGCTGCAGGCTTGATCCCCCTATCCGAACAGGACCACGCCGCCCGAAGGCGCGGTCACATTCGCGGCAACTCATCATCCCGGCAGACCGCGCATGGGTATGCGAAGGAAGATACGGTCAGAAATGCAGCTCACCGAGCTGCTCACAGACCCTCACGTTCCCGAAGAAACGGGGCCGCTAAAATTCATTTGGAACTAGTTTTCGGGCGGCGGTGACCGGAAGGAAAAGCTTTCACCACCAACTAGTTTCGATTTTGGATAACTGCCTGGTTCCCGAAGGAACAGCGCAACAGCTCATCAGGTTTGAGCCAACCAACTATCTTTCTTTACAATTTCAGACTGTCTGCCCGCGAGATTAGAAACACATTAAGGTAGCATTAAAATTTCTAATGAAACCTGCGTTCCGCAGGCGTGACCAGCAGACCAACATTTAAAGAGAAGAAAAGGACGGCGGTAGCCCGCCGCCCTGTTGATTGTCATTGGTCTGGTCACCCGGAGCAGAAGACACTGCCGGTTACGCGGCTCGTCTGCCGCCTCCAACCGCGGTTGGGCCGGAGCGACGGCCAACAAGCATGCGGTAAATCCACAACAACAGGATGGCGCCGGCGATAGCCAGGGCGAAGCTGCCAAATCCCCAGCCTGTTACTCCGGCACTGCCCCAGAGCGCGCGTCCGACAAATCCGCCCACCAACGCGCCGGCAATCCCCAGCAGCATAGTGACAATGATTCCACCTGGATCACGCCCCGGCATGATCAACTTTGCGATGGCCCCGGCAATCAAGCCAAAAACGATCCAGCCGATAATAGCTCCCATATACAGGCTCCTCCTGGTTCCTTGTCTATTTTGACGGCTTTCCCGGACGAGGCGTTGGGCCGAAAAATACCCTACGGCGCAGCAAGCGGGCGCGAGTACAAATACACGCTTTCCGGACCAGCGTGATCCGGGTGATCTGGACAAACCCGGACAATGGGATGTGATGTGCCCGGCTGAGGAAGGCGTGAGACGCGATTGTGCTTCGCTGCTTATTTCTGGAGGTAGAAAAGCCCTCGCTCCGCCTGAAGGTCGAAATCGTGAAACGCTTCGTGTATGGCGTGGAACAAATCAGTCGCCAACACGGTGTTTTCATGCAGAGCGTCGCGGGCGAGGTCGGCCGCCAGCCCGTGCAGGTGCACTCCAGCGGCGACTCTCACGTCATCAAGAAACGCGGAAGCTCCTGCTGATTTGTGCGTGAGATGCTCGTTCGTGTTGCCTCTGGCCCCGGAAGCAGTGTTGTTCTGCATCGGCGGCCGCAAGGGCACGCTTCCCTGTCTGGCCAGGGCCGCCCCTATAATTCCTGATAGCACGTCGCCCGAACCACCTTTGGCCAGCGCGGGATTCCCGCTCATGTTGATCCAGGTCTCGCCGGAAACGCCGGCCACCACGGTGCGCGACCCTTTCAGCACCACGCAGGAGCCGGTTTCGCGCGCCATGCGCCGGGCTGTCGCAAGACGGTCCGCCTGAATCTGAGCAATGGAGGCGCCCAGCAGCCGGGCGGCTTCTCCGGGATGCGGGGTAAGCACGCGAAACGGCGCGGCGTGGCCGCGTGGCTTCAACTGCTCGTAACGGCCGTCAAATGCGTTCAGCCCGTCAGCATCCAGCACCAGCGGCAGCGGAGAGCTTGCCACGAGGTGCCTGACAAACTCAGCAGTTTGCGGATTCTGTGAGAGACCGGGTCCAAGAACAATCGCGTCTTTGCCGTGAAAAAGGGTTTGCGCTTTGCTGCCGGCCGAAATCGCGATGGTGCCTTCATCGGTCTCCGGCAGTCCCTCGGTCATCACCTCGGGAGCAAATCCGGCGACTGTGGCCTGGATGGACCGCGGACACGCCACGGTTACCAGACCAGCTCCGGTGCGCAGCGCCGCCATCCCGGCAAGTCCGCCAGCCCCGGCTTTGCCCAGTGATCCGGCGATCACCAGCACGTGGCCAAACTCGCCCTTGTGGGCCTCTCTGCGCCGGGGAGGAAAAGTGATCCCCGCTTCCTGGCCGGTAATTACCTCCAGGCCGGTTTTGTTTTCCAACACCCCGGGTGAAACGCCGATCTCACTCACCGCGATGGGACCGGAAGTAAGCTCGCCGAAAACATGGGCCGGCTTGGGCGCGATGAATGTCACGATGCCGTGCGCGAATACCACGTCTGCATTGTTCTCATGCAGCGGCGTGGTGCTGTCGGCGTCAACCCCGGAAGGCAAGTCCATGGCAACCACGGTACCGAATGAATCATTGATGGCCTCCACGGCTTTCCGGGCCAGGCCTTTCAGCGGCGGCTTGAATCCGGTGCCGACAATGGCGTCAATGATCAGGTCGGCGGCAAGAGCTTCACGAACGGCATCGGAGGCAAGAGCGGCTTCGTCCGGCGCCCATAGGGGATCAAAGCCAAGGCGCGAGCACATGGCCGCCGCGTCGGGACTCAACTGGCCGGCATCTCCGGCCAGGATGACGACTTGCACCTCGGCGGTCCCGGCCAGAGCTTCAGCCGCCACCAGGCCGTCCCCGCCGTTGTTTCCCCTGCCGCAAACCACGCATACAGACCTGAACTTGAAATTCGCCCGGCAGAACTGCGCCGCGGCATATCCGGCCCGGCGCATGAGAACCAGCGTGGAAACTTCAGGACGGCTGGTGGCCTCACCCTCAGCCGCAACCACCTCTTGGCGAGTCAGAATCCTCATCAGAGCGAAGTCTAGCAGGAGGCGGCGAAGAAAAGCATCCTCAGCGAGACACAGAGACGCTCATTTTACGGCTGTTCGATGGAAAAACGAGGGCGCGAGCCTGGCTGGCCCGCGCCTTCTGGAATGCTGCTTCCAGGGGCTACGCCGCTTTTGCTCCGACGATCTTGTGCGCCGTGGAAGTCACCACGTCAAACGTACGTACCTGGGGTGCGCCTTCAAGACTGTTGCGCATAAGCTCATTCACTTTGGGGAAGGTCTCACGGTTGTATTTTTCCGCGTCTTCGCGGCTCTTCCAGAAGCTGATGGCCGCACCCCGATCAGCGTTGTCAGGCGAGATCAGGACAATTTCATCCACGAATCCAGGCTGGTTCTTGAGTAGCGTGAGGACCTGGTCATTGATGGTGCGCACCAGTTCTTTGCCTTTCCCTGTCTTTGCGTTTATTTCAACAATGCGGACAAACATGGAACTACTCCTTTTTAGTGACGAACGATGGGCGGCAGGACGGAGTCAGGCGACCGAGTGATCGCATCCCAAGCTAAATGCCCGCGGGAGCCCACACAAGATGGAAAAAATACGGGTGTCGTCAGCGTCTCTGCTGGCCGGCAGTTGTGGAATGAATCACAAAGGATACCGAGGACCGCGCTCTGATTGCATGCTCCGGGGTCCGTGCTTGAGCTCGCAAACCCTCATTTTAGAGGATTCGCGGAGGAGAACTCCTCGTCACATTCCAGGGTGACTGCCGTCACAGTTAAAAACTTCCGGCGGGGGTACCGTTTCTTTCCTGAGTCTCACCTGCACTCTCATTCCAATCTGCTCCGTACTTGCTGCATTCAAGAACAACAAGTCCGGCAGCAGGGCAGATTGGGAAAACGTTGGCGCTCGAGGCCAGGAGCCGGGAGGCCGCAGAAGACTCGGGATTACAGAAAATCTACAAGGAGATTCCCTGGCATTTGTATTCGTCAGGCGCGAAATTCCTGAGATTTCACTCCTGCAAGCGTTGGCGCTTTCAACGTTTTGCTCACTTGAACACGGCACGCAGGCTACTTCCGGGAGCCGAGCCACAACGAATTCGCAGCCAGACCGGCGGATGATTCAGCCTGCTCGAATTCAAAGTTCGTCCCTCATCCATGCGTGCTCCGCTTGCCGCCTCCTGAACCGTTGCCTTGGCGGCAATTGAAATTCAACTCTTAACATTTCATCTCATCCGCTTGACGGGATGACGCGGCAGCATGCAGCGAGGAGAGGAGAGTCACAATGGGAAGCAAAAACCGCACAGAAGGTTTCTGGATACCGGAAGACGCAGATAGGTCGCGGCTGAGGGCCGCGCACAATGCGCGCAAGAACCGCGCGGAGATCACGAAAGCGTTATCGCATGGACAGGTTTCGCGCCGCGAACTGGTCAAATGGGGCCTGTTCACGACCGCCGGAATTGTGGCGCCCATCGGCGGCCTGAGCCCGTTCGTTACACCGGCGAACGCGCAGAGTTGGGGCAGCTATGGAGGCAGCAGGGGAAGCGGCAGCGGCGTTCCCACCGGGTTGCCGAGGAGCCCGCTGTTTGGCGTTCTGCCGTTCAGCACGCCGATGCCGCGCTTTGATGTCCTGCCGCGGAACGCGGTCTCAACGTTGAATCCGGCGCCCGAGGCGCAGGCCAACCAGACGCAACAGCCGCTGGATCCCGCTCTGGTGGGCGGGCAAGTGGGCTTGACGGGACCAATCGAAGGACGGCCGCCGGGAGCGGTCTGGGCGCACCAGCGCTATTCCCAGTTCCCGCCGCAGGTGGCGATCGAAGTCTCGATCGCGCAGGCGACCAGCAACACCACTTACAATCCCGGCGTTTCCTCCAGCCTGAACTCCGGCATTGATCCAACGCAAACCATACCGCTGAAATTCCATCCTTCGCTGCCCACGCAGCAGCCCAACTCGGTGTGGACCTTCAACGGGACCATCCCGCCGAAACTGGCGCAGGTGCGTTACGGAGAGCCGGTTCTTTTCCGCAACCACAACCGTCTGCCCGCGGACATAACCCAGAACAACGGCTTCGGCCGCCATACGATCTCCACGCACGAGCACAACGCCCATCACGGCGCGGAAAATGACGGCTTCACCGGAGCGTATTTCTTCCCCAACCAGTTCTATGACTATCACTGGCCGTGGGTGCTGGCCGGCTTCACCAACATCAACACCGCGGCAACCGATCCCCGGGCGGGCGCTCCCAATGACGCCGGCGGCATCAACAAGGTGCCCGGCGACTGGCATGAAACCATGAGCACGCACTGGTTCCACGACCACATGTTCACCTTCACCGCGCCCAACGTGTACAAGGGCATGGCCGCGATGAACAACATCTACAGCTCGCTGGACCGCGGCGATGAGACGGTGAATGACGGGGTAAATCTGCGGCTGCCCAGCGGCTCGTCCAACGGCAAGGGCTGGGGCAACCTGGATTATGACGTGAATCTCATGGTCTCCGACCGGGCCTGGGACGCCGACGGCCAGAACGACATGGACATCTTCGCCTTCAACGGTTTCCTGGGCGATGTGATGACTGTGAACCTCATTTACAAGCCATTCTTTGAGGTGGAGCGCCGCAAGTACCGATTCCGTATCCTGAACGCCTCGATTTCCCGCTTCCTCGTGCTGGCGCTCAGTGACAGCTCGGCGATGATCCAGATCGCGAATGACGGCAACCTGCTTCCTTCGCCGGTGACACTGACCAAGACCGATCAGATGGGCACCGCCGAACGCTTTGACATGGTCATTGACTTCTCCCGCTACAGCATCGGACAAACGGTGGACCTGGTGAACTGCCAGGAGCAAACGCAGGGCCAGCTGCCGGGATCAATTCTCTCGGTATCGCAGGCGCTTGCCGGTTCGTCCAGCGATCCGGCTGTGGGCGCATTCCTGCGCTTCAAGGTCGTGCGCAACCCCGCGCAGCCTGACCAGAGCCAGGTACCCTCCACTCTGATACCCAATCCCGATCTTTCGGCCATTCCCGTGGCCCGGCAGCGCGTGTTCAACTTCGATGATCGCGCCAGCCAGACCACCAACGATCCAATCACGTCGTACACCGACACTGGTGACTGGGGAATCGGCACAGACAACAACAGCTCCGGAGGCAGCAGAACGAGAAGTACGGGCGGAACCGCGCTGCTGGCCGACTTTGGCCGGATTACGTCGGCCCCGAAATTCGGCACCCGCGAAATCTGGACCTTGCAAGGCGGATGGAACTGGGACCATCCGATCCACATCCACTTTGAAGAAGGCGTGATTATCGCCCGCAACGGCAGCGCCAGCCAGGTCCCGCTGGCAGAAAGAGGGCGCAAGGACGTGTATCGCCTGCGTCCCAGCGGAAGCGTCACCCTGACCATACAGTTCCGCGACTGGGGCGGTATGTTCATGGAGCACTGCCACAACACCGAACACGAGGACAACGCCATGCTTATGCGCTGGGAGGTCAACAACGCGGGCGGCGTATTCCTCAATCCGCTCCCGACGCCGATTCCGAGGCCCACGGGAGTAACGTTCCAATCTCCAGACGACATTCTTCCGAGTGCCTTCTGAACCAAAGCGGCCGGCGCTTCTCCACGGGCCTTCCTGGGCACGTGGAGAAGCCTGCGGCCCCGGACGAGTTATCTCAGTTTCAGAAAGGCGGGAACCATGTATCGGAAAAATCTCGGGCAGAAGATTTCGGGATTGATTTTGCTTGCAGCCGCGGCAGCCCTGCTGGCCGTTCACCCCGCGTCAGCCCAGAAGCGCTGGGGATCAAATTACTTTCCTAATATCCCCTTAACCACACAGGACGGGAAGACGGTCCACTTCTATGACGATCTCGTCAAAGGCAAAATAGTGGCCATCAACCTGATCTATACACACTGCAAATATGCCTGCCCGCTGGAGACCGCGCGGTTGGTGCAGGTGCAAAAGATGCTTGGCGACCACGTGGGGAAAGACGTCTTCTTCTACTCCATCTCCATTGATCCCAAACGCGACACGCCGCCGGTCATGAAGGCCTACATGGAGAACTACCACATCGGGCCGGGCTGGACCTTCCTCACCGGGAAGAAGGAAGACATTGACTTTCTCAGCCGGAAACTCGGGTTGTATTCCGATCCGCGTGAAAGCCTCGATGGGCACACGCCCCATCTTCTGGTCGGGAATGAGCCCATGGGCCAGTGGCAGCGCACCTCCGGACTCGACAACCCGGTCTTTCTTGCCCGCACCATCGGTGAAGCTATTGACGCCGGGAATTACCGGAAACCGGCGGGAGAGAAGAGTTACGCGGAGGCGGCCGCCTTCAAATTTGATAAAGGCCAGTATCTCTTTGCCCGGCACTGCGCCGCCTGCCACTCCATTGGCCATGGCGACAAGATCGGACCGGATCTGCTGGGCGTTGCCGACGCACGTAACCGGGACTGGCTTGTGCGCATCATCCAGAAGCCGGAAAAACTGCTGAAGGAAAAAGACCCGCTTGCGACCGCTCTCTTTGAAAAATACAAGCGAGTCGTGATGCCCGATTTGCGCCTGGGCGACGAGCAGACGGAAGTCCTGATCCATTACCTTGTGGCGCAGTCGTCCGCGAGCAACCGAGCGCCTTCAGGCGGCGATAATACGGGAGCAACAAAGTCCGGAAACGCCGCGAACCAACAGCCAGGGCAGGCGAAATAGCGGACGCGAGCGCCCGGGAGAGGAGACGCAACCTGCGGAGTATGTATTGGCCTGCATTTGAGTTCGAGTATCGCCTGGACATGCGGAGGCTGATGCCGTACTTCGCGGCCCTTGAGTCCTACCAACTGGCGGCAACCAGCCGTATGCTTCCGCCGCAATGGCGCTCGCAGCCGGGGGAGAGCGCCGGCGAGGAGCCGCAATCCGGAAGGGCCGCGCAGGCGAGGGCGTGGGTGGCGGAACGCTTTGTCCCGGGCAGCGCCCCGGTTGCGTTGGAAGATCTCCTGACCATGCATCGGATGGTCGCCGATCCGGAGAACCCGGAATGCACACCCGGAGCTTTCCGCACTTTGCCTGTCCAGGTAGGAAGGAAAGAGGTGGGAGGCCTGCATATGGGTGCGCCGGCAGAGACGCTGGGCCGCTTGATGGCACAGTACATCCGATTCATCAACAGCAAAGATTCGCTCAGACTGTATCCGGCGTTGCATGCGCTGGCTGCCCACTTCTTTCTGGTGACCATCCACCCGTTTGGCGACGGCAACGGAAGAGTGTCCCGCCTGCTCACGGCAGGACTGCTTGCCCAGCGCGGCTACAATGTGCACGGCGGATTCTATGCCCTCTCAGCATACTTCTACCAGCGCGATATCGAGTATCACACGCTTCTCCACCGCTGCTGGCTCAACCCGCCTCCGTATGATCTGACCCAGTTTGCGGCCTTTGGCATGGAAGGGCTGCTGATGGAACTCAAAAGCATTGACAGCTTCATCAAGATGAAACTCCACCGGGTGTCAGACAGGGAGATGCGGCAGCGGGCGACCATGAGGCATGATCGAGCGTGCGCGGATTAGCACGAAGCATTGACAACGGAACTGCGACAAACAACACGAATGAACGCCCGTAAGAATTCCCACCGCGCTCCGTTCATTATCCAACTACCCTTAAGGGAAACCTATGCGCAGACTTGCCATGCTCAAGTCACTGCGCTGCTGATCTCCCTGATTGCTATGGTTGCGGGCGCTGAGGAAGCTGAAAGACAGATGGAAGATCACTAAACGGTGCGGAGGGGGGATTTCATGGAAGTCCTCCGGCGCGTAGGGTCCGTCTTGCGGCAAAGAAGAACACAGCATCGCAGCGGAGGCCTGACTGGTCTGTGCCCTCCTTTCCTGCCAATTGTGCCTGGTCCGTCTATGCGGCGCGCCTGAACTCGCCTTCGCCGGCCCCCTGCCGGCCCATGATTCCCAGCGCCAGTGGAATGGTGGTAAAGCCTGCGACCACGGCAAGTGCCAATCCCGCCGCTTTGCGTTGATCGTCATTGAGACGGGTGGAAATCAGCAAACCGATCCCGGCGCCCAGCGCAACGCGCGTCCCCGCGATCAGAAGGATGTCAGCCAACGTAAGCTTTCGCTCGATCATTTCCAACTCCATTCCCCGCGGACTTCGCGGGCTCATTTTTTTTGATGCGCGGCACTGCCGGGAGGCGGTTTGTCAAAGCAGAGCTGGTGACCGCGAGTTTCATGCCGCCTCTCGGCAGGAACAGCTTGACCAAGAATGCGTAGAGGAACGCGGAAAATTCGAAAAATCGGATGAACTCGCCGTTCCCATGCGGCTGCGGCCGGAGTAGAGTAACTGGGATGAAGCGTGCAGCAATCGGCATCCGGGTACATTCCGGCTGGGGCGCGCTGGTGGCCGTCTCCGGCGCGTCTGGAGATCACGCGGTAGTGGAACGAAGCCGGGTGGTCATCATTGATCCTGGAACCGCCGGCATGGCGCAGCCCTACCACTTTGCCGAAAGCATGAAGGTGCCTGAAGCGGAAAAGCACATTGCCGCGTGCGCCGCCGCGTCGGCACAGATGGCGCTCGAAGCCATGCGGGAGATCGTGGGCCGCATGCGCGGCCAGGGGTTCCAGTTGGCAGGATCGGCCCTGCTGCTGAGTTCGGGGCGTCCCTTGCCGCGCCTCGAGAAGATTCTGGCCGCGCACCCGCTGATTCATACCGCGGAAGGAGAGTTCTTCCGCGATGCGTTCCGCCGTGCGCTTGAAGAGTTGCGGATTCCCGTCATCGGCATCCGCGAACGTGAACTCGAAGAGCGCGCGCGGGCGGTGTTCGGAAAAGCCGCGCCGAGGGTTTGCGCGCACATCAACCAACTGGGACACTCGCTGGGCCCGCCGTGGACACAAGACCAGAAGGCTGCCTCGCTGGCGGCGGCTATTGTGCTGGCGGAATATAATTGAGCGTCCGCAAGGGCCGGCATTCAACACCCCAAGGAGGACCCAGATGCCTCCCACGTTTGCAAACGGGAAGATCTGCTACATAGAAATCCCTGCCATTGACATCACTCGCTCCTCCGAGTTCTACCAGCGGGCTTTCGAGTGGAACATCCGCCAACGCGGTGACGGCAGCATCGCATTTGATGACGGTGTTGGCGAAGTGAGCGGCACGTGGGTACTTGGGCGCCCCCCGGCGGGACAGCCCGGCCTTCTGCTTTACATCATGGTTGACAGCGTGGCCGCAACGCTCGACGCGATCGTGGCCAACGGAGGCGAAATCGTGCAGCCCATGGGCATGGATGCCCC
>DATIWA010000366.1:0-6248 GCA_035465515.1 Candidatus Limnocylindrales bacterium
CTTGAGGGGCGATCCCCGGCGTTTCCCCGCAACTTTTCCGGCGTTCAGGTGTTTAGGTTTGTCAAATACGCTCTTGAGACACTCCTGACTCGAGCGTAGTTGTGGAGAAGGCAACCTTAAAAGGGAAGGATGTCTTAATCACTGCTTAGGGGAATGCGAAAGCAAAGCGGCCGCATCAGGGAGGTGCGGCCGTTTGTTGTCCAAGGCGGTTTTTTCGCTACAATCATGAGCATGTCCAATCCGGGCCCGCTGTTTCGCCCCTACGAAAAACTGGTCAAGATCACGATTGGGGACAAGCAATTTGAGGTCCCGGAAGGCAATATGCTGCTGCGCGCTTTCCAGTATCTTGCCCCGGAGGATGTTTCCTACGGCAGGTTCTGCTGGAATGAAGAATGCCAGTACTGCCGCGTCAGCTTTGATCTTGGCGCAGGGACGCAGACGCGTACGGCACTTTCCTGCAAACTGATGGTACAGGAAGGAATGCGGATCAGTGAGGTAGCACAGGAGATCCGCTATTGTCTGCGGAAGCTGGCCCTGAATGTGTCGGTGAAGCAGCCCTGACGTCTCAGCGGTGGCTGGGTGAAGGCCGCCGCGGCCGGGACGCCGTCGCGCCCAGTTTTCCCAGCCGTTCCCGCGCCTGCACGGCTTCCGGACTCTTGGGGTACCGCGAGATCAGGCTGCGCAATTCCTGCACGGCGGCATCGCGCTGGCCGAGGTCAAGCAACGCGTATCCTTTCTTGAGCTGGGCTGCAGCCGATTTGTTGCCGCCGGGATACTGGTCCAGGACTTTGTTGTAAGACTGGACTGCTCCGTTGAGGTTCCCCTGCCGGTACTGAATCTCGCCGAGGTAAAACTGGGCGTTTCCGGCGAGATCGGTATTGCCGTAAACCTGCACGTACTGGGCAAATTCCTGGGCGGCAAGCTCGTTCTTGCCAGCGTTGTAGTCGCGAAGGGCATCGTTATAGAGCTGCTCCGCGGGAGGCGCCTGCGGGGCCGGGGCGGCAGCCATGCCGCCGGGTTGCGCCTGCGCCGGGTTCCCGATGTTCTGCTGGGCCGACTGAATGTCATCGAGCTGCTTGCTGACTTTCGCCAGGCGCGCTTTCAGTTCATCCACGGAATCGTGCAGCGCCTGTACCTGTCCGGAAATCTGGTCGACCTTGCTGGACGCGTCGGTGGTCTGCGCGCCCAGTGATTTTTGCAGGTTCTGGACGGCGACCCCCATTTTGTTCACGTTGTCGGTCTGCTGCGTGATCATGTCTTTCATCACGCCCATGCGCTCGTCGAACGACTGCTGCATGCGCGCCATATTGTCCTGGAGCATCTGGAGCTGCGTCTGGATCTGGATGAGCTGCGATTTGGTGTCAGCGGCGGCGGCGGGCTGAACGAAACACGCGGCGAAAACGACGGCGGCAAGCAGGGCAAAGGAGTTGTATTTCTTCATAAACATTTGACTCGTTAGATGCAGAATGGCTGGCTTCCTGCAGAAATTTTAATCGAGACGGAGGGGGCGCGGAAAGGAAAGAAACAGCCCCGGACGTGCCTTTGCGGGCACGTCCGGGGCCTGCGGGTCAGTGTGAAGTCAAGGTGAAATGGTCATGCCGGTTTCGCTGCCAGCAATCCTCATTGGATTCGGTGCAAACGGGTTTTTCCTTGCCGTAGCTGATGGTCTTGAGCTGGTCGGCGCTCACGCCACCCTGCGCCATGGCAGCACGGGCCGATTCGGCGCGACGTTCACCGAGGGCCAGGTTGTATTCGGTGGAGCCGCGCTCGTCGCAGTTGCCCTCGATCTGTACCTTCCAGTTCGGGTGGGCCTTGATGACCTCCGCCAGATGGGCCAGGATCTGCTGCGACTGCGGCCGCAAGTCGGCCTTGTCAAAGTCGAAATAGATGTCCTGGGCGGCCTGGGCAAAGACCTCCTCGTCGGTCGCGGTGGGTGTGGGCGCCGGGGTGGGCGTCGGGGTCGGCGTGGGCTGCGCGACGGTCACCTGCGCGGTCGTGTCCTGCGTTCCACCTGCGCCTTTTGCCGTCAGATGATATGTGGTCGTCTCAGTCGGGGAAACGCTCTGTGATCCGCTGGCGTTGACCTTCTGGCCGTCGAGCGTGACATCGTCAGCGTTTTCGGTGCTCCAGGTCAGCGTGGACGACTGGCCGCGCTCGATCGAAGTGGGGCTCGCAGAAAGCGTTGCGGTTACGGGTTTGGGCGGTGGCGGCACTGGCGGCGGCGCGGCCTTCTTCTTACAGCCGCTCACCACGGCCAGCAGGGCGGTAAGCGCCACTGCCAGGATCAGATGCTTCTTGCTGTTATTCACCTCATGTCCTCCGAAACAATGCGAATTGACTCGCCAGGTTCTACATAAAAAAGCTTACCGGTAGCTCCAGTTGGGTTGCGTGTTCTTCCCCTCACGTGTGAGCTGTTGCAGGTGCGTGCCATCAGCAAGCACGCTCCAGATCTGTTCCGTTCCGCTGCGTGTGGACTGAAATACTAAATGGCGGCCGTCCGGCGACCAAGAAGGAAAATCGTTGCGCCCGCCATCGTGCGTCAACTGTACGATCTGTCGTGATGCGATGTCCATCACATAAATGTCCGCGCCGCCCAAAATCCCGGGGCCGTAATTGCGCACCCAGGAGAAGGCCAGCAGCAGTCCGTTGGGCGACCAGGCCGGGGAAACAGCATAACCCTGGTTGGTGACCCGCTGCACGTTACTGCCGTCCGCGTCCATGATGTAGATCTGGGGCAGCCCCGTGCGGCCGCTGACAAACGCAATCTGCGTGTTGGTCTTGGGGTTGAATACGGGCGAAATATCGCTCTTGCCGGTGGTCAGCCTTTTGGGCCCCGCGCCGGTCGCGTCGGCGATATAAATCTCAGGAAGTTTTGTGCCCATGGAGGAGGAAAAAGCAATTTTAGTCCCGTCGGACGCCCATGCGGGAGAATAGTTTCCGCCCCCGAACCGGGGAAAACTGACGGTGCGCCCCAGATCCAGGGAATACATCATGATCTGCCAGGAGTTGGTCAATCCGCTGAAGGCCACGCGGGAACCGTCCGGGGAAACGCGCGGGGAGAGCGCAATGGACTTCAGGTGGGTCACCTGCCGCTGGTTGGCTCCGTCATAGTCCATGGACCAGACTTCCTTGTGGCCGCTGCGCGTGCTGATGAAATAGATTTTGCTTTCCGTGACGCCGGGAATTCCGCCCAGTTTGAGGATGATTTCATTGGCAAACTCATGGGCGATCAGGCGCGCATTGTCCGCGGTGGCGTTTTCCGTATACTGCTTGCCCAGCACCTGCGGATATTGCGTGTTCTTGACGTCATCCAGCCAGCCCTGCACCGTCACCTTTCCGTTTGCCACGCCCAGGTTGCCGAAGGCCAGCATGGCCGCGTTCGGGTACGGCGATGCACCCCACGTCGCAAGGTTTACGTCATTGGGAGCGCCCGGGTTCTGGGACGGATAATAGCTCTTGGCCACCATCTCAAACATGCCCGCATTGTCCAGGTCAAACCACAAGGTCTCGTTGAATACCGAGAGCAACGGCCCATTGCCAGGATCTCCGTTGGCCGGTTTGAAATCGGGCACTGCAATGCGGATGGGGGCGCCGCGGTTGGTTCCGGTGCGGATCCAATCCTGGGCGTTGAGGCTGGAGAGAGAGAAGAGCGGGATAAGAAGGAGGAGTGCGAAACGTATTTTTGGTGTTTTCAACATTTCTCCACTTTTCTATTTTTGATAATCGAACCAGAACTCCACGGAAACCTTGCTGCCCGTGTAATCACCCGGCAAAGGGCCAAACTCGCTGCGCTGGACGGCGCGCATGGCCAACTGGTCCAGGGCGGGCACGCCGCTGCTCTGCTCAATCCGCACGTTGGTGGGAGAGCCGCCACGCGTGATGTCAAACAGGATGTAGACCCGCCGTGCGCTGGCCACGTCCGGCTTGAACCAGTTGCGCGAAACCGTCTGGTTCACGCTGCGCACGTAATATGCAAAGCGCGTGCCGAAATCGGCGTTCTGGAAACTGAAGCCGCCCTGGGTGTGCGGCGCGCTGAAAGTCCCGTAGGGTCCGCTGACCGGACCGCCTTCGCCATACGGCACGGCAGTATCTTCCGGCGTGGGCACCGGGCGCGGAGGCCGGACGTTGGTGGCAGTCACCGGACGGCTCGGCGTTGGCCTGGGCTTTGCAACGTGACCGGGGATGGAGACGCCGTCCTCCGTCTCTACCGGCTTGGGCAGCGGCTGGGTCTGCGTGACGCCCTTCGATTCGTTGGCCACAATGTTGTTGGATTCCTCGGTGTGCGGAATCGGCAGGGCAGAGGCGCTCACCAGCGTCGCGGAAACGGCATCGCCGTTATTGATGCCCCAGTTGGTGGTATTGCTGGGCCGCAATACAAAACTTGTGATAAGAATGGACGCCGCCAGCAGGCCATGGAAGACCAGTGAGAGGACCAGCGGCTTCTTCCACTGCTCCCGCTCGTAGAACAGGTTGGCGCGGACGTAGGCCATATCTTTTATTTGTTCTTGCCCACCTGGATTGGCTCGGTCACGATGCTGACGTTCGTAATTCCCGCGGTCTTTACCGTGCTCATCACGGTGGCGAAGGCGCCAAAAGCAACATCCTGGTCGGCGCGGACGTAAACAGCCTGGCCTCGCGGATCGCGGATCTTCTGGTGCAGCATGCTGCCCAGTTCGTCCAGCTTCACGTGATCATTGTTCAGGTAAACTTCCTGCCCCTTGGTGATGCTGATCACCAGCCGCTCTTCTGAAATCTGCTTGACCACTTTGGTCTTGGGGACGTTGACTTCAATGCCGGACTGCAACACCGGCGCGGTGACCATAAAAATGATGAGCAGCACCAGCACCACGTCAACCAGAGGAGTGATGTTGATGTCTGAGAGCGAGGTTTCAGTGCGGCCGCTCTTGTTGGTAAAAGCCATCAGCGCACTCCCGTCGGAATTCCCGTGGTGCGCTCAATCAGGTTCAGCAGTTCAAGGGAGAAATCGTCCATGCGGGCGCCGAACTCGCGCAGGCTGTGCGTGAACTGGTTGTACGCGATCACGGCGGGAATGGCCGTGAAGAGGCCGGCGGCGGTGGTAATCAGGGCTTCTGAAATTCCCGGCGCCACGGCGCGCAACGTGGCCGCGCCGGCGTCACCCAGCCCGTGAAAAGCGTCAATAATGCCCCATACCGTACCGAACAATCCGATGAACGGCGTGACTGCGCCGGTGGTGGCCAGCAGCGGCAGGCGGCGTTCCAGCCGGGTGAGCTCTTCCGAAGATGCAATTTGCGCCGCGCGCTGTACCGCTACTACATTGGTTTCGCCCTGACGGCGATACTCGTCATAAGCATTTTCGAACACCGGCACCAGCGGGCTGGGCCGGAACTGATCAGAAACAGCGGCCACGTCCTGCAAGCGGTGCGCCTTGCGGAAAGCGCGCAGGAACCTTCCGCTCTGCGCTCGCGCACGTTTCAATGCGGACCATTTCGAGAGGATGATTGCCCAGGAGAGGATGCTGAAGATGAAGAGGATCAGCAATACCACTTTGGCGACAATGCCGGTCTGGGCAACCATGTCAACGATCTCGCCGCCTATATAAGAACCAATCTGAGTAGTCACAATCATTGCAAATTCAATGCCCTCTATCAGTTAACTTTTGACCGTAACACCACGCGCAGCTCACGTCAAACGGGTGAAGGCTGTAACACCCTGTTAGTGTCGTTGGGCGTGAAAACGGCTGCCAGGTCCTCTCGGGACCGCATTCTTGCCGCCCGGCAACCCTGGCATGCCGTGTGCTGCAATTGCCGGTAAACCTGCCATTATTCTGCACTTCCATTTTGCCGATGTATTGCCTACCTTGGGCATGAATCCTTTGGGTAAACAGGGTTACGGAGGGACTAGAGCCGGATCCGCGCCTGGTCCAACCCTCAGCAACCGGTCATGGGCAGCTGTGGAGCGGCTCCTCCGCAGCATGGCTTTCAACATGGTTTGAATGGTCAGATGCAAATTCAGGTGCTCTGGTTAGTCGGTGATTAGACGCGCTCTTTTGCACTGGTGTGTGATTGCTGGTATTAAGGATCAGGGAGAGCGCTACGGACACCGCCCATGGATGAACAATCGCTTCTTGAGCAGGTAGCGGGTATTACCGCACGCTATCGTGAGCGCCGCGATCAAAACCCGGTCTTTCCTCGCATCGCCGCGCAGGAATTGCGCCGTGCATTTGGGGTTGGCGCGCCCATGCCCCCGGAGGGCTCGCCTGAAGGCGA
>DATIWA010000367.1:0-7748 GCA_035465515.1 Candidatus Limnocylindrales bacterium
ACCACCAGGTGCAGAGCATTGCCGAAGACCGCCGCATCCATGACGCCCGGGGCGGATTGCAGCGCTTCCACCGCGGGCCCAAGCGGATCGCACTCCGCGAGGAGCAGATCGCCTTTCATGGACTGCTGCTTCAGTTCGGAGGGCGTGCCCAGCGCCACAATCCTGCCGCGGAAAATCAGGGCAAGCCGGTTACAGTATTCCGCCTCTTCCATGTAATGGGTGGTCACAAAAACCGTTACGCCCCCATCGGCCATGTTGTGGATCAGGTCCCAGAACTGGCGGCGTGAAATCGGGTCCACGCCGGAGGTCGGCTCATCCAGAAAGATCACCGGAGGCTTGTGAAGCACGGCGCAGCCCAGAGCCAGCCTCTGCTTCCATCCGCCCGGCAGCGTCCCCACGATCAGGCCCTCCCGCCCCTTGAGGCCGGCCATCTCCAGCACCCATTCAATGCGCTCCTTGAGCATGGCCGAGGGAACGCTGTAAAGGCCGGCAAACAGCCGGATGTTTTCGATGACCTTGAGATCGTTGTAGAGGGAAAATTTCTGTGACATGTAGCCGATGTTCTGGCGCACCTCTTCCGGCTGCGTGCTCACATCGTAGCCGGCGACAAGGGCCCGGCCCGAGGTGGGCTTCAGCAGCCCGCACAGCATGCGGATGGTGGTGGATTTTCCCGCACCGTTCGGTCCGAGGAAACCGAAGATCTCGCCTTTGCGGGTGCGCAGGCTGACGTGGTCCACCGCCACGAAATCGCCGAATCGCTTGACCAGTTCCTCGATCACAACGGAATCACGGGCATCAGGCATCAGGACTTCCTTTCCGTTCCGCTCGTGACCGCATCCACAAACAGGTCTTCGATGGTCGGAGTCACCTGGCGGATTGGTTCGAAGGGAATGCCCGCGTTCCTGAGGCGGCCTTCGAACTCGGGGACCCTGCGGCCGGCGTCATCCACCACGGCATGGACGCCGTCCCCGATGAGGACAAGGCTGGAGATCCCTTCCGCCGAAGCAAGCTCGTCGCGCATCCGGCGCGCCTCCGGCGAGACCACGACAAGCACGCTCTTGCCGAGTCTGGCTTTCAGCCTGGCCGGCTCATCGCAGAAGAGCAGCTTGCCCTGGTGGAGCAGGGCCACGCGGTGGCAGCGCTCGGCTTCGTCAAGATACGCGGTGGAGGTGAGGATGGCCACGCCTTCTGAAATCAGCTCATAAAGGATGCGCCAGAAATCGCGACGCGAAATCGGGTCCACGCCGGTGGTGGGCTCATCCAGCAAGACCACTTTGGGCCGGTGGATGAGCGCGCATACCAGGCCGAGCTTTTGCTTCATTCCGCCGGAAAGCTGTCCGGCGAGACGCCTGCGGAACTCGTTCATGCCGCCTGCGAGCAGCAGCTGGGTGGCCCGCTCCTCGCGTTCCGCTCTCTTCACGCCAAACAGGTCGGCATAGAAACGGATATTTTCCTCAACCGTCAGGTCCTCGTACAGTCCGAAGCGTTGCGGCATATAACTGAGGTGGTGTTTGGCGGTTTCCGGATGGCGCACGACGTCACAGCCGGCAACCGTGGCATTGCCCTGGTCGGGAGCCATCACGCCGGCCAGTATCCGCAGGGTGGTCGTCTTGCCTGCGCCGTCCGGCCCAACCAGGCCAAAGATCTCGGCCGGGCGCACGTCAAAGCTGAGATGATCCACCGCGCACACTCCCGGAAACCCCTTGGTGAGCCCCTCGACCGTGACCGCGGACTGCGCACCTGCCGGCATGCCTTCTCCTTTCTAGTTGCCCTGTTTCGGGGCTGCAGCTTTGCTCGCTGCCAGCTGGATATGAGCGTCGGCCGGCATGCCCGGCTTCAATTCATGACCGGCATTGTCAATGTCGATCTTGATTCGATAGACCAGCGTGACGCGCTCCTTGTTGGTTTGCACGCTTTTGGGGGTAAATTCCGCGCTGGGCGAGATGAAGGAGATGCGGCCGTGATACTGCTTGCCGGGGAATGTGTCGGTTGTTATCGCGGCGTCCTGCCCCCAATGAACGCGACCGAGGTCGGTTTCGGCAACGTAGGCGCGAAGCCAGACGTGGTCGAGGTCGGCCAGCGTGACAACAGGCGTCCCGGGCAGGACAACCTCCCCAAGTTCTCCCTGCCGGACGGAGATGACGCCGGCCGAGGGCGCCCGCAACACCGTGTAATCGAGATTGACGCGCGCCATACCCAGGTTGGCTTCGGCCTCCTGGAGGTTGGCCCTGGCAACCGCAATATCTTCTTTGCGGCTCCCCTCCACCGCCTCGCTGTACTTTTGACGGGCCGCCTGGAAAACAGCATGGGAGCGTTTCAAGGCAGTGTCCGCCAGATCACGGTCCTGGGCGGAGACGGCGTCCTCCTTGTAGAGCCGCTGTGCGCGGTCGTAATCGAGCTGTTTCTGCTGCAAGTCGGCTTGCGCTTCGAGCATGCTCTGGTGGGCCGCCTGGACCTCCTGCTCGCGCGTGCCGGCAAGAGTCAGGGCAAGGCTCGATTGACGCGCGCGAACGCCGGCTTCGTCAATGCGAAGTTTCTGCCGGTAGTCAGCGCTGTCAAGACGCGCCAGCAGGTCGCCGCGGTTGACCGATTGACCTTCTTCAACCGGCAAGTCAATGATGCGTCCCTGTACTTTGAAGCTGACCAGGCTCTCATGAGCTTCAATGTTGCCGGAAAGCCTGAGTTCATTCGCGGAGCCGGATTTGCTCCGGGAACGCGAATAGAAGAACACGGCGGCAATCACGGCCACCGCAACAATCAGGATGGGTAAACGTGCTTTCATGGCTTCATGCCTCGCATGCCGGATTGTGAGGGCGCTCCCCGCGTTGTTGCGGTTCAGGGCTTGCCCAGATACCGGTCCAGACTTCTTTCCGTGCCGCCTGCCGCCCGCGCCAGCGCAAACTTGGCGTCAATATGGCTGGACACGGCAAGAATGTAGTTCTCCTGCGCGCGCGCCAGTTCGTCCTGCGCGGTGACCACCTCAATATTGTTGGTTACACCGGAGCGGAAGCGCTCCCGGGCAAGCTGGAGTTCGCGTTGCGACAAGTCCTGGCCTTCCTGGGCAACGGCAACCTGTTCCGATGCCGACTCAAGGTTGAGCAGGGCTGCGCGAACTTCCTGTTCAATGCCGCGCCGCAGGTCCGCCATCTGATCATCAATGCGCTGTATGCGGCTGGCCAGCTCCTGCGCTTCTCCGTTCCGGTCGCGATCAAAAACCGTGAGATCAACCTGGCCCTGGATGATGCCTGCTTCCCGAACCGAACCCAGGCTCCGGCCAAGGCCCCCGTAATTCCCGTTGATGCTGACTTTGGGGAAATAACGGGCGTGACTGGCGCGCTGCTGCTCCGCCAGTTCCCGGCGCTGGCTGGCCAGCGACAAATAGTCGGCCCGGGCCAGGAGCGCCTCCGGCACAAGGCTTGCGACCGGAGGAGGTTGCAATGGCAGAAAATGAAGCGGTTCGGCGAGTTCAAGCGGCGTGCCCGGGCCCATGCCCAGATTACGCGCCAGTACCAGCAAGGCCTGCTTATATCCGTTCTGCGCGACCAGCAGCGCCTGCCTGTCATTGGCGCGCTCCACCTGGGCGCGCAAGACGTCAACTCCCGTGGCGGTGCCGGCGTCATGCTTGGCCTGGGCGAGCTGGTAGAGGGTTTCCGAAACCGTCAAACGCGATTGCGCGGCGTCAACGCGGGCCGATGCGGACTGGGCGTCAAGATAAAGCCCCGCAATGGAGCGAATGATAAGATCACGCGCATCCTGGTAATCCATCTTGCTGGCTTCAACGGCGTGCTCGCTCGCCCTGTACGCGCGATAACTCTGTAAATCAAGGATGTTCTGGTCCGCGCCAACCCGAAAATCATAATTCGACAGGGGCCCGACCACCTCCGGCGCTCCCGGTTGTGTGATTCCGAAAGCGCTCAGGTTGCGGTTTTGCAGATTCGTCAGGCCCTGTGCGTGGACGCGCGGCAACAAGGCCGAGGAGAATTTCCTCATGCGGGCGCCTTCCGCTTCCCTCACACGCGTTCGCGCAACCAGGACGCCGAGATTCGCCTGCAAACCCTTCTGAATGGCGTCGCGCAGGGTGAGGCGATAGGGCGGCGGCTGCTGCGCCGCGCCGACAACACCGGAAACGGCCAGCATCAGTGAACCAGCGGCAAACAACCCGAAAGATCGATTCATCGCTTTTACTCCCTCGCAGCGACAGCCACCGCGCGCCAAAAATGCTGAAAGCTTTCCTCGATTCTCTTCTGCAGCCTGGGCTCGCCGCGCAGAGACCATAACAGGAGAGTTCCCATGAACGTCTGCTGAAGTTGCAGGGCCACGGTTTCCTTTTTCAGTCCGGGACGAATCTCGCCGCGATTCTGTCCGATCGCTACGATTCGCGCAACCGCCTGGCGGCCTTTCGCCATGTTCTGGTCCATGATCTGGCGTATTCTCATGCTGGCCAGGAAAGAGGAGATCAATGCCCGCGCCAGTTCCGGACTGCGGCCGGGTTCCTCGCCAACACTCTGGAGCAGCTGGCGCATCACGTCGCGGATGCGGCGTTTTCCGGCCTCAGCTTCCTCAAGCGCCTTGTGCACTTTTCCCAGCTGAATCTCGGCAAGGACCCCGAGGACATGGTCCTTGCTTTCGAAATAGTTAAAGAAGGTGCCCTTGCCGACATCGGCGGCATCGGTGATGTCCTCGACTGTGACCTGGGAGAAGCCGCGTTCGCTAAACAGCACGAGGGCGCACCGGAACAGGCGGAGCCGGGTTTCGGCGGCGCGCCGCTCGCGTCGCCCCATGCCCTGCAAATGCGGGAAGTGCTCGGGGCCGACGAGCAGACCGGCCGTGCCGGACTGGAGAGGCTTTTTCATAAATGACCGATCGTCATGTGTGACTATCAGTCATTATTACAAGCCTCCGGCCGGGGGCCTGTCAAGAACAAAATGGCGGGAGCGCGCTCCTTGACCCGCGTAGCCGCGAGGCGGGCGCCGCACGGGCGCCATGCCGGCACATCCATGTTCGCGTAAGATAGAAGTGGGAAGAAGCATGATGCGCACAGCTATTATCGCAATCATCCTCTCCGCTGTCGTCACAGTGCCTGCCGTGCCTCTTGTTGAGCGGTACGATGCCAGCGAGATCATTCAGCGCTCCGTCGAGGCCAACGCCCGGGATTGGGAGGCGGCTCCTCAATACGATTATTTTGAGCGAGACCGCGACAAGGACGGAAACACCAGGACAAATGAAGAGATCATGATCCTGGGCTCGCCTTATGAGCGCCTTGTGGCCGTGAACGGCAAGGAACTCCCGCCGGACCAAAAGGAACAGGAACGGCAAAAACTTGCCGCTGCGATCGCAGAGCGGAAAGCGGAATCGCCGGATGAACGGCGGCAGCGCGTCGCCAAGTATGAACAAGAGCGCAAGCGAGACCATCTGCTGATGGAGCAAATGAGCAAGGACTTCGACTTCAAGCTGATTGGCGAGGACAAGCTGGGCGCGCACAAAACTTATGTGCTGAAGGCCACACCGCGCTCCGGCTATCAACCGCCTAACAATGAAGCCAAGGTGCTGACCGGGATGGAAGGCAAGCTCTGGATCGACAAAGAGACGTTCCAGTGGGTGAGGGTGAAGGCCACGGTGACGCACCCGGTGTCGATTGCAGGTTTTTTTGCGCGGGTCGAGCCGGGTACCAGGTTTATGCTGGAAAAAACGCCGGTAACACAGAGCATCTGGCTGCCCAAACGTTTCACGATGAAAGCAAAAGCCAGGGTCTTTTTCTTTTTCACCCACCAGGACCAGGAAGATGAGACCTACTACGGCTATCACGAGTCTGCTGGAACTCAAGCAACCAACAAACAGCAATAGCATTATTGAGCCGCCGGTACTGGCGGACGTCGCACCCGGCATGAGTTTTACGATCTTTTGAAGGTCGATTGAAATAACCGGCCAACGCTACCCGGCCATGGGTACGAAAATCGGCGCATCGAAGCGCTCCGTGGTTTTGCAATCCTCCTGATTGCGCAGGGCGGACACCTTTTGGGTCCGTTTTCTGATCCAACAAGACATGGGCTGTTGGTGGAATTATTGAGGACAACAGGACAGGCAGTTTTCCGTGCGCACTCTGCGCTGCTGCTCTTGTCACGCCTGGGCAGCGTGCGCGGGCTGTCCTGTTCCGCTGCTTTCCGGGAGGCGGTCCTTTGTTGGCCAGGTCCCGGCAATGAAAGCGAGCAGATAGATGCCGCCGACAATGGCAAAGCCTGCGGCGAGGCTGCGCTTGTGGGCAACGGCGCCAACGATGAAGGAGAAGCCGAGCTGCAAAGCGGTGGCGGCGAAGTAGAAGGTGTTCTGCACCCGGCCCATGAAGTGCTTTGGAACCATTTCCATCATGGTGGTGGTGATGGCCACCCCGCCCAGGGCGCGGCAGCAACCCATGAGGCAGTAAATGGCGACAGAGGCGACAAGCGCGAGGCCGACCGCCATACCCGCTAATGCGAGGGAGCCGTGCATGCGGGCCCCGACGTGGGGCAGTGCGACCAACGATGCGCCAATGAGAGCCATGGAGACGCCGATGGCGCGGCGGTGTCCGGAGCCGCGCAAAAGAGCAGGCGTAAAGAGGGCGCTGAAGCATGCGCCCACGGCCCAGCCGGAATTAAGCCATCCGTAACCGACGGCCCCGGCTTTCAAAATGCGGTCACTGAACGGCGCGGTAATGATGCCCTGGGTGAGCATGCCGCCCATGAAGAGCGCCCAGCAACTGCCGGTCATGAACAAACGCGGCCGGTGGCGTATATAGAGGATGCCTTCATGCAGTTCATGGAAGAAGCGTTTGACTTCACTCTCATGCTGGATCTTGCTTTCCGCGCGGGCGACCACATGGCGTCCTTTGCGCACGAAAAGGTAGCAGGTGAAGGAGATCACGTAGGTGAGACAGTCAATGAACAGCACGCCGGGCAGCCCGATGTGGTTGTAGACGAAACCGACAATCGCGCCGGCGATAAGCCAGCCGCCCTGGAAGCCGGCGAGAATGAAGCTGTTGGCGCGGGCAAATTCGGAATCAGGCGTGAGCTCCTGGATGAGAGCGTTCATGGTGGGCCAGAACATCCAGAAGCCGGCGGCCACCAGGATGCTCATGAGGTAGACCTCCCACAGGGCCGCTTTGCCAAAAGCAGCCAGCAGGGCCACGATGAGCACGACCAGACCGCGCGAGGCGTCCAGCACCATGACCAGCCGGCGGCGGTCTTCGCGATCAATGACCACACCGGAGAAGGGAAGCAGCAGCATGGCAGGGATGGTCTGCAACATGAGCATGAGCCCCAGCGCCATCTCGGAATGCGTGGCCTGCAGGATGTACCAGGTCACTCCGGCGGAGTTCATTCCGCTGCCCATCATGGAGATAACGTTGGCTAGAAGAATCAGGCGAAGTCCACGATGGCGGAGGATGTTACGCATGTCTAATCACTTTAGCATCCCCGGTTGTGGATTTTGGTACCTTGCCCGGAGGCGGGAGAGTTGCCATAATCTCTGCCCGTGTTTACGCGTCCCATTAAAGCGGTATCGCGGTTCGCGCTGTTTGCGGCCACGCTGGGATTCGCCGGTCCGGCGCCTCAGGTCAAGCCGTTCATCGCATACCACGACGGTGAGAAGATCGTGTTCTCTCCCGTGGCTACGGGCACGCGCCGGCTGGCCAGCCTTGGTCCGTGGAACCTGGGCGAGCGCCTGAAGGAAGGCAAGCCCCTGGATACGCGATTGAACCTCTATGTGGTGTTTCC
>DATIWA010000368.1:0-8233 GCA_035465515.1 Candidatus Limnocylindrales bacterium
CCCGTAACATTCGCCTTTGGCGCCGTGCCCTCTACCGCTGAATATTCTTCCATCTTCCAGCGCAAGGATTGCTTGCATTGGATCTCCCGGGGGGTGGATTTTATTGATTTTATCAGACCGGCTACTTGGATATGGAACCGCAGGTTGTGGATAAGGCGTCACAAACCCTGTTTTTGCTGTGTGCACTGAAAGTAGTGCTTTGTTGCGCTTTGACAAACGCCTGAGGCGTCATAGATAATTCCACCCCGTTTCCCAGCGCCTCCGCCCAGGCGCTCAGACCCGAGCAGGGTTGAATGAGCAGTCATTCAAAGGCCGCCATTTTGCCGGCTCGAGCCGGGCACCCAGCGCTCTCGCCAAAGGTCCTGAAGTGAGTTTCTTGTTGCCGATTCTTCGCACCACCACGTTCCCCGAAAAGAAGGAGACCTCCCCATGTTTCGTGTTGCAAGCACCAGGTTTCTGTTGATCGCCCTCGCAGCTTTTTTGCTGCTTTCATTCTCCGCCCCGTTCGCCCAGGCACAGCTCTTAGTACCTGTTACCCCCCAGAGTGGGACGTTCTCTGACGGCGCAGCTTACCTGATCGAAGTTCCAGCTAACTGGAACGGCACGCTGCTGCTGTACAGCCACGGTTACGCGTCGCCGTTCCTGCCGCCAAATCACTTCAACCTGCCGCTTCCTCCGGCAACGGATGCAGGTGATCCGGCGACCCATGATGTCCTTCTCAATGCCGGATTTGCTCTGGCCGGGTCTTCCTATTCCAGCAACGGCTGGGCAATCGAAGACGCCCTGAGAGACCAGATAGAGGTGCTGGATACCTTCAACACATTTTTCCCGAAACCAATAGCGACCATCGCCTGGGGTCACTCGCTCGGGGGCATCATCACGGCCGGCCTGATCCAGAACAACCCCGGTCGCTTTAATGCTGCACTGCCCATGTGCGGTGTGCTGTCCGGGGGCGTCGCCACCTGGAACCAGGCCCTGGACTCGGCCTTCGCATTCAAAGCGCTTTTGGCGCCCGGCAGCCCGCTCGCTGTTACAAACATCGGCAACAATGATGCCCTCGCATTAGTCAACTTCGGCACAGCGCTCAACATCTTGTTGGCGGCCCAGGCCACGCCTCAGGGCCGTGCGCGCCTGGCGCTTTCCACAGCCCTCGGCGATACACCGGGCTGGTTTGACCCGGGCGCCCCGGAACCGGCCGCGAATGACTTTGCTTCCCAGGAGTTCAACCAACTCCAGTGGGCCGCAAGGGTCGACTTCATCTTTATCTTCGCGTTCCGGGAAGAACTGGAGCGCAGGGCTGGCGGCAATCCCTCATGGAACACCGGCGTGGACTATCGCAGGCAATTCGAGCACTCCGTTGACGCCGCAGAGGTCCGTGCACTCTATAAACAGGCCGGCCTCAGCCTTGATGACGACCTGGAGACGCTCAACAGGGCGGAGCGAATCTCTGCCGATCCCAACGCGGTCGCATATCTTGAGAAGAACATTGTTTTCAATGGCGACATTCACATCCCCGTTCTCAGTATGCATACTGAAGGTGACGGCCTGGTTACCAACCAGAACGAAAGCGCGTATCGCAATGTGGTGGATGACGCTGGAAGCGAAAGGTTCCTGCGCCAGATCTTTGTTCACCGCGCGGGCCATTGCGCTTTCAGCCCCGCGGAAACGTTGACGGCTGTCGGAGCCTTAATTGACCGCCTCAAGACAGGCAGGTGGCCTGATCTCCGTCCCGCCACTCTGAATGCTACCGCCGCCGCTTTCGGTCCGCTGAACGTTGTCCAGAACGCGGCCGGTCAGATCGTGCCTTCAACGCCGTCCTTCTTCCGCTTTCACCCGGCGCGTTTCCTGCGTCCCTTTGACTCCACTGACGCACAGCGTTGCGCCGTGGGCTTTGATAATGAAAACGTGCCTTGCAACATTTTTTAGCGCCGGGCCCAATCAGCAAAGGCTGTTAAACACAGAGAGCGCCGCAGATTGCGGCGCTCTCTTATTTCTGGTGCGCGGTCTCAGGCCGAAACCTTGCTTTCAACCTCGGCCGCGGCGGGGCCGGTCTCCGAAGCCGCGTAGAAATTCTGGCTGCCGAACCCGAATACCCGGTTGGATCGAGCGCGGTAGTTTTCCCAGGCTATGGCTGCCCCCAGTTCCACCAGTTGCGGCGTTGAGAAGCGCTTCTGCAAACGCTCGCGCAGCTCCGGGGTCACCTGGGAGGGCGTCGCCGTCATGGCGTCGGCCAGTTCCAGAACCAGCTTCTGGTCGGCGTC
Source organism: Candidatus Limnocylindrales bacterium (assembly GCA_035465515.1). Classification (GTDB taxonomy): domain Bacteria; phylum Acidobacteriota; class Terriglobia; order Terriglobales; family Acidobacteriaceae; genus Angelobacter. Next base: position 2,262 of record DATIWA010000368.1, read on the forward strand.
AAAGAGATTGCTTTCCGCGTACCAGTTGAGATTTCTTATCTGATCATCGCTCAGGCCTGCCGCCTTACCTGCGGCAGAATTGATGTCAATTCAAAAGGGACACTCCACCAGCTTGGCCGCCCGGATCTGTCCAAGAACTTTCAGATGTTTCGGCACAAGATGGGTTTTTTCAAGCGCCATGCTGAATTGCGTGTATGGAATAGCTACACCAGGGTGGGTTGCTGCGGTGTCAAACGGAGCCAGGTCTTTGCCCAGCCGCTTGCGAATCGCCTTGCGAATCATCGCCAGTTTCAGGCCGTCAAGCATGGATTCTCCTTCCCGAACACACTAAAAGATTCAGGCGGATCAGGCGGGATTCAGAGAATTTGCTGCGAGCGACGGAAATCCATCAGCGCAGGACGCCGAGTTTCTCCACCGGCCAATAGCCGAACACGGCTTTGCCGTAGATATAACTGCGCGGCACAGGTCCGAAGTCCCGGCTGTCGTTGGACATGGAGCGATGATCGCCCATGACGAAGTACGCGTTCCGTGGAATCACCGTGTCCGGATAAGACCGGCCGTCCATATACTGGCGCGGAACATAAGGTTCCATCACGCGCTGGCCATTCACGTAGACCTGCCCGTTGGAGATCCGGACCTGGTCGCCGGGGACCCCGATCACCCTTTTGATGAAGCTCTTGCGCGGATCGCGGGGGTAGCGAAACACGATAATATCGCCCCGCTCGATGCTTTCCCACCGGTACACCAGCTTGTTGATGAATATCCGCTCCTGGTCTTCAAGACCGGGTTCCATGCTGCCGCCCTCCACCTTCACCGGTTGATAGACAAACAGGATGATGAAGGAGGAAACGATTGCGGAGAAGAAGAGGTCCCGCGCCCATGCATGCAGGACTCGCAATCCGCTGGAAGAGTCAGGTTGCGCCGGTTCCTCGGCTGGAGCCGGCGTCTGGGCTTGCTCGGGCGTTTCCACTGAGGCTTTCTCCTGCATCGATTATACGTAGTTTCTGCTCATTTTCGCGCGTCTCTATTCTGGAGTAAAATAACCTCATCATGAAATACTTTTTTGGCGTTTTTGCCTTGATTTTTGCCGTGTCCATGACACATGGCCAGTCGAGCGCCACTGAAACCTCTGTTCCGGCGTATCACAAAGCCGCGCCGGCCAAAGGCGAAAAGCTCCCGCCGATCCTCACCGAACAGCAGCTTGCCCAAATGGGCATGACCGCTCCGGCGCAGAAGGCAGCGTACAAAGCTGCAGCCCGGGCTTCCAGCGTGGTCTATCAGCAACCCTGCTACTGCTATTGTGACCGCCACGCCGGCCACAAGAGCCTGCGCAGCTGCTTTGAAACCACCCATGGCGCCAACTGCGGAACTTGTATGGCGGAAGCCCTGTACTCGTACAAGATGTCCAGAAAGGGTTGGTCCGCGAAAATGATCCGTGACGGTATCATTCGCGGCGAATTCAAGCAGATTGACCTGCAAAATCCCGAGCCGGTTCGCTGAAAAACTGCATCCTTTATGGTGCAGTTGACGCGTGTTAAGATTGTGCGTATAAATGGCTGCATTCCCTGAGCAGCCCCGACAATCGCGGGATAGCTGAACATTAATTTCCACAGCCTTGATCTGCCGCTATTCCGATGTGGGCCGCAAGGACACAAGCGAATGAAGAAGAGAGTGGCAGCAAGCATTAAACGTTCGGTCGCTAAGCCAAAGAAAACTCAAGTTCTTAGGATAAGAGAGAAGATGTCTGCGAAGAAACCACCCGCCCCGCAGCTCAAAGCTGGGTTCAAGGAGGATCCAGGTTTTGCACAGGCTGTGCAAAACTACGAGGCTGGGCTCAAGGCCATGCAGGAGCATAAGTTTGAGCGTGCCAAAGGTTTCCTGGAAAAGGTTTTGGCCAGCGGTCCCCGGGAACTCGCCGACCGCGCCCGGATGCACCTGAATACCTGTAATCAGCAGCTCAACGAGGGCGCCGCTACCTTCAAGACCCACGAGGAACACTTCGACTACGCTGTCTCTCTGATGAACTCCGGTCAATATGATCAGGCCCGCACTCATATCGAGAAGATCCTCAAGCAGAACGCCAGGGCGGACTTTGCTTTCTACGGACTTGCCGTCATCGATTGCCTTACCGGCCAGGTCGAGAGCTCGCTGAAAAACCTCAGCGAAGCCATCCGCATGAACCCGCAAAACCGTTTTCAGGCGCGGAATGACTCCGATTTCCAGAACATGGCTGATGATCCCCGGTTCACCGAGTTGCTCTACCCGGAACCAGGCGAATCACCGGCGGGTTCTGACTCCAAAAGGCGCTGAGTAGATGGCGCCCGGGTTTGCGAACACCAGGAACCGCCCGAGCCGGGGAATTCGTGTTGTGGCGATCGGCGGCGGCACCGGGCTTTCCACCCTCCTCAAGGGACTCAAAAAATACACCATCGCGCCGGGTGAGGCCGTCCCCGACGGGACCTACATCAGCGAGCTGACCGCGGTGGTCACGGTCAGCGACGATGGCGGCTCCAGCGGGCGACTGCGCCGTGAATTCAACATGCTGCCCCCGGGCGACGTGCGCAATTGCCTGGTGGCCGTCTCTGAAGACGAAAACCTTCTTTCCAAACTGTTTCAGCACCGCTTCTCCAGCTCCGGCGATCTTGAAGGCCACAGCTTCGGCAATCTTTTTCTCGCCGCCCTGACGGCCATGACTGGAGACTTTGCCGCCGCGGTTAAGAAAGCATCTGAAATCCTGGCCACGCGCGGTCACATTCTTCCCGCCACTTCCGCCAACGTGGAGTTGGAAGCAATTATGGATGATGGCTCTCATGTCACCGGGGAAACCAGGATCACGGCCAGCGACAAGCGCATCACGGAGTTGAAAATGGTTCCTGCCGCTCCTGAACCTCTGCCGCAGACGCAGGAAGCGATTGCCGCCGCGGACCTGATTACGCTTGGCCCGGGCTCCCTTTTTACCAGTCTGATCCCCAATTTGCTGGTGCGCGGCATCCCGGAGGCCATCGCCCGATCACGCGCAGTAAAGGTATTCATCTGCAATCTGATGACGGAAGCCAATGAGAGCCTGCACATGACCGCTTCTGACCATCTGAAAGCCATTCAGGCGCATACGCGCCTCCGCCTCTTCGACTACGCTCTGGTCAACTCTGCCGGAGTCTCTGAGCGCATCCGGGAGCGGTACGCGGAAGAAAAGGCCGAGCCCGTGCGCTGCGACGCTGCTGAAATCGAGGCCCTCGGCGTGAGGTGCGTGGCCGGAGATTTCGTGCAGGAAAACGAGGTTGCCCGCCACGCAACCGACCGCTTGTGCCGCGAACTCATCTCTCTTGCCGGGCTTGGCGAGAGGCAGGCCACGGCAGCCCCGGCGGTAAGATAATTTCTTCATGCCAGACACGTTAAGCCCTTCGCGCAAATTCGGTATTGTGATCATGGCGGCCGGGAAAGGCACGCGTCTTAAATCGCGGCGCGCCAAAGTTTTGCATGAAATTGCAGGAAAACCGCTGCTGGCGCATGTGATTGCCGCGGCCCGGCAGATTGTCCCGGAGGAAGATATCCTTGTCGTGATTGGCCACCAGGCCGAGGAAGTTCGGGCCGCCGTAGCCTCCACGGGAGTGCAATTTGTCCTGCAAGCTGAGCAGCGCGGCACCGGACACGCCATTATGTGCGCCCGCGACCAGGTAAAGCCCTACTCGGACCTGCTGGTTCTTTCCGGTGACGTACCGCTGATCCGCCCGGAAAGCATTGCCCGGATACGCGATTTCCATCTGGCAAAAAAGGCCGCCATGACCATCCTCACAGCCGAGCCGCCGGACCCCTCGGGTTATGGCCGGATCATTCGCACAGGCCCCGCGTCCGACCGGGTGAAGGCGATCGTGGAGCAGAAGGCCTTGAACAAATCGCAGGTGAAGGTGCGCGAGATCAACTCCGGCATCTACGCCTTCAGCACTCAGCCGTTATTCGCCAATATCAATCAGCTCACAACCGACAACGCTCACCGGGAGTTCTATCTGACCGATATGGCCGCGTTGCTGGTGAAGAAGAAGTTGGCGGTTGTGGCCCTGAAAGCGGCCGATCCGGCCGAAGTGCTCGGCGCCAACACCCTGGCCGAACTGGCCTCCCTGGATGCCGAACTGCGCGCCCGCAAATGCAGCGCCCTGATGGCCTCAGGCGTGAGCATCTACCGTCCGGAAACGTGTGTGATTGACCCCGATGTGGAAGTTGCGCCGGACACCGTCATTGAGCCTTTCGTGCAGCTTCTGGGCAGGACACGTGTCGGCGGCGAATGTTGCATCCGGTCTTTCAGCATCATCAGCGACTCTGAACTCGAAGAAAATGTTCTCATCCTGCCGGGCTGCATCATTGACCAATCCAGAATCGCCCGGGGCGCGCAATTGGGTCCTTACTCGCGGCTGCGCCCGGGAAGCGAGATCGGCGAACGCGCCCACGTGGGGAACTTTGTGGAGACGAAAAAGACGCGTCTGGGCCGCGGTTCCAAGGCCAATCACCTCAGCTATCTGGGCGATGCCGAGATCGGCGAAGGCGTGAACGTAGGCGCTGGCACCATCACCTGCAATTATGACGGCACGAAAAAGTACCTGACCGTCATAGAAGACGGGTCTTTTATCGGCAGTGATTCCACCCTGGTTGCGCCCGTTCGCGTTGGCAAAGGAGCATACGTCGCCGCCGGCTCCAGCATCACGGAAGATGTCCCGCCAGACGCGCTTGCCCTGGGGCGGGCGCGCCAGAGTATCAAGGAAGGCTGGGCCAAACAGCGCCGGGAACAGCAGGCCAAAGCCAAGGGCAGCTAGCCGTCTTCCGACTCTCGATTCACTGCCATCCGCCTTTCACACCCTGACATCTATGGTTGGATGGAGGGGCACATGGCCGAGCGGGACAAAGTGGACGTAAAGGATGATTCGCAGCTGCCGGTGCAGGAACCGGGCATGACGGAATCCAGCCCCAACCCGCACAACGAAGCTGACATTGCGGAAGTACCGGTTCGCACGGACCACAGCGAGTCCACAAAGCGGCAAAACGTTGCACAGACGCCCAGTACCACCGGAGGACGCCTGCATCCCTCGGTTGCCGCAGGCGTATCAGGCGCCGCGATTGACTCTGACAGCATGTTCAACAACGCCGACCCGCAGACCACGGCGGCAGAGCAGCAGGACCCGGACAAACAACGCAAAGCGGCCAACGAAGCAGGCCTGCGCGATCGCGGCAAACACCGCCGGCCAGCTTAGCTGATTATTGACCGCATTCCACGGAAACGAACGCCCGAAGCCTGGCATCAATCTTTACGAGGGCTTCTTCCGCATGCTCTCTCTGCGAGGCGAGGCCCGGGCAAGCTCTCAATTATCAATTAGAAGAAATCAATCAATCACTCATATTTGCAGACATGACGAAAAGGAGGAATACCATGGCCAACATTACGCGTTGGGACCCATTCTCAGAGCTCACGACTTTGCAGGACCGCATCAACCAGCTATGGAACCCGCCATTTGGCCTTTTCCGCGGGCTGACCCCGGAAACCGAACGGTCGCTTACTGCCTTTGTTCCTTCGGTGGATGTGTACGAGGATGATCAGAACATCATTTTGCAGGCTGAACTGCCTGGACTTCAGGAAAAGGACCTTGAGATTAGCCTGGAGAACAACGTTTTGACGGTCAGTGGTGAGCGCAAGCTGGAGAATGAAGAGAAGAAAGAGAACTATCACAGAATTGAGCGCAGCTACGGCCGCTTTACCCGCTCCTTCACCCTGCCGCCGACCGTTGATCCGGAGAACGTGAATGCCGAATTCAGCAACGGCGTGCTCAAAATCACGCTGACCAAGCGCGAAGAAGCCAAGCCCAAGCAGATCAAGATCGGGATTGGCAAACCCTCTGTGAAAACAGGCAAGGCAGCCTGACGTTCGGACCGTAATATTCTCGGGTGGCCGGAAACGCTCCGGCCGCCTTTTTTTGTGCGATTTTTTT
>DATIWA010000369.1:0-8848 GCA_035465515.1 Candidatus Limnocylindrales bacterium
CCGTAGTGGAAGGCCCGGAACCCGGCGTTGGCTTCCGTCATCATGTTCAGGGAGAGCCAGGCGCGGTTGCTTTCCCGGTTGCGGTCCCAGTGCTCCAGCTTGTGCTTGCGCAGGCTCTCGATGGTTTTGGTCAGGCAGTCCGGCATGGTGTAGAGAAGTTTGGTGCACATGGCTTCCACGGCTTCATCCAGCAGGCGCAGATCGGTCTTGGCATCTGCCATCAGCTTTTTTCCGGCTTCTTTATCGGCGCCCGTCTTCCACTCGCCCAGCACAACCCGCCCGTATTCATCCAGCAGCCGGCCGGTGACCACCAGGGGATTCGGGACCCATTGCCCGTCAATGCGCAGCGCGGGCACAATCTGCGTGAGCCCGCCCAGGTAGTAGAAGCGGTGCGCGCTCCAGGGTTCGCACAGCGTGCCGCTGATCATGGCATTCTCCATGCCTACGAAGAGCGGCAGAAAGTCCGTGCTGCCTCCATCCGGGGCGGAGCCGTGCTTGGGGCCGGCCTGGCTGAACAAGGCGAGGTCGCTGGCAATGGAAAAATCGCAGGCCATGCCGATCTCCTGGCCGCCGCCCACCCGCATCCCGTTCACGCGGCAGATCACCGGCTTGTCGCACTGCAGGATGGAAGTCACCATGTCATTGAACAAGCGCATGTACTGGCGATATTCGGCTGGGGCGCCGGCATAGACCTCGGCGTATTCGCGCGTGTTGCCGCCGCTGCAGAAGGCGCGGGCGCCGGCCCCGGTAAGCACCACGGCCACGGCGGCGCGGTCTGTGCTCGCCTCGCGCAGCGCCAGAATGATTTCCTTGGCCATGGAAGTCGTGTAGCTGTTCAGCTCCTGCGGATTGTTGAGAGTGATCCAGACGTTGTGCAGCCCGCTCACCGGATCGCCCTTGTTGTCGCGCACCGGGCGATGTTCCACCAGGATTTCCCGCGGTTTGAAATGCTCAACCAGATTGTGGTCTGTCATGGATTCCTCCTCAGTTTTCTCCGTTCGGCACCAGCACGACCCGGCGGCGATAGGCATGGCGATGCACGCCTTCCAGAACTTCCGCGGCTTCTGCCATCGCGTGACGCTCGACAAAGGGCTCAACCGCGATTTTTCCGCCCAGCACCAGGTCCAGCGCGGCGGGATACTGGCTGGCCGGGCAGCCCCAGTTGCCGCATGCGGTGGCATCAAAGGCCATCAGGTTGGAAAGGCGGACCTCGACTTTTTTCGGCGTGAATCCCACCACACCCAGATCAGCGCCGTAATCCAGCAGGCTGAAGGCCAGCACCTGTCCGTTCGCGGTGCCGCTCATCTCAAAAATCTTGAGCGTGGAGCCCGGGGCGGCGAATTCGGCGCTGAAGTTGCGCACCGCGGCCTTGATCTCTTTTTCACCGCGGCGGTCGGCATTGAGCACCTGCTTTGCTCCAAACTGCTGCGCCATTTCCAGGCGCTCGTTGTCAATGTCAATGGCGATCACGCTGGCGCCCAGAGCGGACGCTATCTGCACGCCGAAACCGCCGATGCCTCCCGCTCCCACGACGACAGCAGCGTCGCCCGAACCCAGTCCGGACCGGCGGATGGCCTCAAACGGCGTGGTGACCGCATCAGCCACCACGGAAAGCGCCTCCAGCGAAACGCCGGGCGGCAGAATCTCCGGCACGGCACACAGGCCGTGCGCCGGCACGCGCACGTGCGAGGCAAATCCCCCGTCGCCGTCATTGCCGGGCATGAACTGTTTCCGGCAGATGGTCGGCCTGCCCGCAAGACAGGCCGGGCATTTGCCACAGGCGATGACTGCCGGAACAATCACCGCCTTGCTCATCCACATCTGCGCATTGTCCCCCGCTGCGACAACGCGTCCGGCAACCTCATGCCCCAGCACCAGGGGAAGCTGATGGCGCGTGGGGACCCCGTCATAGGCGAACCCGATATCGGTATGGCACACCCCGCAACCCGCGACCTTCACAATGACTTCATCCGCGCCTGGCTCGAGCGAGGGCAGTTCCGCCAGATGCAGCGGCGTACCCACCTCGGAAAGCTGATACCCGTAAGCCCCCTGGATTGTCATACCCACCTTCCTAATTTCTCGCCGCCAGGCGGCGCAGGCCGAGCAGCGCCGCGCCCAGCGCGCAGACGTACTCGCAATCGTCCGGCACGTAAACCTTCACCCCGAGCCGCTGCTTCAGCGCCTCGATCATGCCCTGCTGGTGGGCCACGCCGCCGATGAAAGTCAAATGGTCGTTCAGGCCCACCCGCTTGAGCAGTGCGCCCGAGCGGTCGGCCAGAGACTCGTGGATGCCGCGCAAAATGTTTTCCACGCTCACCCCGCTGCTCACGTGGTTGATGATTTCGCTCTCCGCCAGCACCGCGCAAACGCTGCTGATCGGCTGCGGGTGGCCGGCCTTCAGAGAGAGATCGCCCACTTGTTCCAGCGGTATTTCCAGATAGCGCGCCGCCCGCGCGATGAACATTCCCGATCCCGCGGCGCATTTATCGTTGCTTTTGAACGAATGGACCCTTCCTTTGTCGGAGACGGAAATGGCCCGCGTGGTCTGGCTCCCGATGTCGAGCACCGCGCCCGGCTGGGGAAACACGAAAAAAGCCCCGCGCGCAGCCGATGTGATCTCAGTGATGGCGATATCGCGGAAGTTGAGCCCGTACCTTCCAAAGCCGGTTGCCGCGATATAGGAGACCTCGGAGCGCGGCGTGTCCCCCAGCGCAAGAAGCAGGGCCGCGTTCGCCGCCTGGTCCACGTTGATCCCGCTGCGTACCTGCCCGCGGCCCACCACGCGCAGGTCGCTGCCAGGAGAATCCTGGCCGACCACAATGGCTTTGGTAAAGCCCGAGCCGCAATCAATCCCCGCTACTAACGGCATGCTCCCTCCATACGCCTGCTTCGAAACTCTCACCCAGCTTTTCCAGGGCAAACAGCGCCGCACCCACGGCTCCCATGAAGTGGGCGTCCGGGCTGACCTGGATCTTGCGTCCCAGCACGCTTTCCAGCGCCTGCACCATGCCCAGGTTGCGCGCCACGCCGCCGGTCATGGTGATTTCAGGCTCTATGGCCAGGCGCCGCGCCAGCGAAAGCGTGCGCTTGGCGATGGCCAGGTGCACGCCGCCCATGATGTCTTCCGGCTTCTTGCCCTGCGAGAGGTAGGAAAGAATGTCCGACTCCACAAAAACGGTGCACACGGTGGCGATCTTGACCGGGCGCGTGGCCCGCAGCGACAACGGCCCTATCTCATCCAGGCTGATCCCCATGACTTCAGCGGCGTTGGCAAGAAATCGTCCGGTGCCGGCGGCGCATTTGTCATTCATCACGAAATCGAGAACTTCGCCGTTCGGGCCGACGCTGATGGCCTTCGAGTCCTGGCCTCCCATGTCAATCACCGTGCGTGTGCCCGGACAGAGAAAGTGCGCCCCGCGCGCATGGCAGCTGATCTCCGTCATTTGCGCATTGCCGAACGAGATCTTGTAGCGGCCATAGCCGGTGCCCACCACGAACCCGATCTCCGTGGCGGGAAGCCCCGCGGCCCGGCAGCATTTGTCAAAGGCCGTCTCGGCGGCCTTCAGGACGTTGGCTCCCGTGTCGGTGAGGGCGCGCGCCAATATCTGTTTGCCACCGCCGTCGTCTCCCATCAGGATGGCCTTGGTCTGGGTTGATCCCACGTCCACTCCCGCTGCGATCCTCATATCTCCCTCACAACGCCACGGCACGCCCGCTGGTGTGCTTGGCGTGGTCCAGTGACTCGAAAAATGCGTCAATGCGGTTCTTGGTCTGCGCCTCAGCGAAATAGCGCGGGTCTTCCAGGTCAGACTCGATGTAAAGAGTCGGGACGCCGAGCTGCCGCGTGAAGTAATCGCGCATGTCGCCCTGCCCGGCGGAAAAAAGCCGGCAGCTTTTCACAAAATGGATGATCACCCCGTCCGCTTTCCACTCCTGCACGTAGCGGCGGATCTGGTCATAGCGTTGCAGGTAATTGCGGTTGGTCACGTTATGGGCCAGCATGTGCATTGCCACCGACTCAAACGGTTTGGCCGGATCATGGCGGAAGCCGAACTCCCACAGGCCTCCGACTGTGGAGTACGTGGACGCCACCGCGCATGCGTTCCACTTCGCGAACATGTCGCGAAATGCCCGGAAATATGGATACGGCGGCGGTCCTTCCACCACGACCCGGAACTTTTCCTGCTCATAAATGCCTTCACTTCTGTCCACCTTCTGCTTGAATTCGCTATAGGCGGAGCGGAAGAAGTCCACGCCCTGCTGCGTGGCCCGGTAAACATAGAGCGGCCCCATCAGGGTGATGGCGTCAAAGTAGGCGTCAAAAGGCGCGGGGGAGTGCTGCGAAAGATGTTTGATTTTCGACCAGAGGTCCTCGACTTCCCGCGAATACTCCACCGCGCGGCGGAAGCGCTCGAAATCAAACTTGCGGCCGGTGAGCTTCTCCATGAGCTGGACAACTTCTTTCAGCTGCCGGACCACGTATTCCACGTCCGCCGCGCTGGGTTCGTTACCGCGCAGAAAGGGAACATCCAGGACGTAGAGAGGCGCGCCGGTAAATTCCGCCACGTGCTCAAACCATTTCACGTAGGTGTTGCAGCCCACAAAGTTGCACAGCACCAGCGTGGGCTTGGGTATGCGCCCGCCGGTGGGCGTGATGCCTTTCAGCATGCAGCCGATGTCAGCCTTAACATAGGCGCAGTTGTCGGCCGCGTAGCCCAGTTCCTCCGCCGCCAGGATCGGCCCCAGGGACTGATGGCGGATCGCCAGTTGCAGGGCGTTCACTTCAGGGTAGATGGGCGCGGCGCCAAAGCCTTCCAGCAGTTCCACGCAGTTGCCGGAGATCATCATGGAAACCGTGGGCGGCTCGCCGCCATCAGCGGCGCGGTCCAGCTTGCCGTACCACTCCAGCATCAGGTCCTTCTGCTGCTGGTGAATGTTGCCGCGATATTCGCTTACCGGCGCGTTGGCCATGTGCATTCCTCCCAATCTCTAATCAAAGACCAGCGATTCCACGAAGGTTTCCACTTCCGTGCGCAGGCGGTCAAAGGTGAACAGCTTCTCTTCGAATTCCAGCAGCAGGTGAGGCAGGCCGAGTTCATCAACCTTTTTCTTGAACAGCACGAAATCGAAGTAGGCCGGCTCGCAGAACTTGGCGATCAGGAAGATCACGGCTTCGGCGCGCGTGCGGCGGATCTTCTCCGCCAGCCCATCCGATCGTGAATGCGCGGTGTCATGGCGGACCGAAGAATAAACCGAGTGGTGGACGTAGCTTTCGGCCAGGGCCCGCACCGGGTCGCCCGTCACGGGGACCATGCGGGTAAACCAGCGTTGCTCCAGGCTGAAATCGTCATCCACAATGTCACAGCCCGCATTTTCGAGCAGGCGGATTACCTCCAGCGGCGGCTGCTCGCAGAAAGACCCTTCCACCACAACCCGGATGGAATCGCGTTTCTTGCCTTCGCGGCTGGAGACCGTCTCCAGCGCGTTGCGCAGAATCTCAATGTGTTCTTCCACCGGGACCAGATTGCCGCTGCGCACCAGAACGTATGACTCCCAGGCGCGCAGCAGGTGCGGGCTGCGTGCGCGAAGCTCATAGAGCAGATGGACCAGACGGCGCTGCTCGTTATAGAGGGCGATGCTGCGGTGGAGATCGTCGTCGCGCACCAGCACTCCGCCTAGCTTTTCCAGTTCGGTGATGATGCGCCGGTACTCCTCGGCCAGAAAGTCCACGCTGGCGGCCGAGGTGCTGTGCGGCAGGTGCATGAAGTCCACATACATCTGCGGGAAATTCCGCTTGATCACGAAGCAGAGATTGCGGGCCGAGTCGCAGATGGAAGAGAAGAGGAACGCATCCAGCGGCTCCAGATGGCCGGTCATGGCCATCTCCATGGTGGTCTTCACAATCGAGCAGATGAACGACCCGAAGCGGGAATCGGCGTGCTGGATGTCCAGCCGGTCGCCGGCCCCGCTGACCAGGACGGGAAGCATGCCTGCCGCGTGCACGATCTCCACGGGCGCATACACGGGGAAAAACCCGACGGCCTTTTTCCCGGGATGTTCTTCCTTCCATCCGCGGACCGAGCGCAGCGAAATGTCCTGGAGGAGGTCCGTTAAACTATCGAACGTTCGTTCGAAATCCGTAGCCATGGAGAAATTAAAAACCCGGCCGGGCAGCCGGGCTGTGACGGGGGTCACACAGGAGTGTGATGAAAAAACCGCAAAGCGGCGGCGCAGCACGCCGCTTTGCGGAGCCTTGTCAGGGAGCTACAGGCTGAGCTTTGCTTGCAGCAGCGTTGTCGGCGGTCTGCTGTTTGGATTGCAGAAAATCGACCAGGACAGACGTCTCGTCGTCCGTCAGGCGCAGGTTAGGCATCTGCACTTGCTTGTATTTCTCGAAAAGCGCGGTAGCGACGGGATCGCCTTCGGCCAGCACTTTGTCGGGGATCTGGATCATCCGAAGCAGCCATGCGCGGTCGCGAACACCGGTCACGCCAAGCAGGTCCGGTCCGATCTTGTCGCCGTGGCCGATGGTGTGGCAGGCGGCGCAGCGGGTGTGAAAAAGATAGTTTCCCTTGTCGAACTTGATGTGCGGGGCTTCGCTATAGCTCAGCATGGGACCTGCGCGGCGTGCTGTTCCCAGGGGCATGAAATTGCCGATGGTCGCCGCCAGAAAACCGGCGTTGTCGGTGGCTGAGGCCCGCATCCATTGCCCCTGCGCCTGGTTGCCGATCACCAGACCGGGCGCGTGGCCGTCGCTGCTGGTGGCCGTGGGGGGCGAATACAGGCCCAGCTTCTTGCTGATGAGATCAATGTCATCCTGCTTGCCGGTAAGGAACAGCCAGCCCGGTCCCACGTGATACTTTTCCGCATAGGCCTTGAGGACTTCCGGAGTGTCGCGCTTGGGATCAATGGTGATGGAGTAGAAGAAAACGTCCTTGCCCACGCGATCGCCGAGTTTCTGCTGGACCTGGGCCAGACGCGCCGTCTCCAGGGGGCAGGAATCCACACAATGCGTGTAAATAAGATCTATGACCACCGCCTTGCCTTTCAGCAGATCGTCGAAAAAATGCACGGTCTTTCCATCCTGCGTGGTCAGCTCCACGTTGGGAAAATAACCGGCTCCCCAGCGTGAATTACCGGAGGCCTGCGCCATGCCCATGGATGCCGGCAGGAGGACCAGAATCGAGATTACGCGAAGCAGGTTTTTGTACAGCACGATACGCAACTCCTTGAAGGAACAGCTTCCTGATGAACAGAGAACAACCGGTGGACCGCATTGCGGATATGCGGCCCACCGGTTTTGTTAAGCCCGAACCTGCTGGACCCTAGAAAGCGGTCGGCAGGACCTCGTCGGGGTTCTGGAACGTCACGCCTTGCGGAGTCGGGATCGGCGTAGGCAGCGGGCGCAGGAACGGCGCGCCACCGTTGTCGATTTCCCAACGCAGCAACATGGCGTTGTCTTCGTGGACGGTGTTGTGGCAGTGCTCCATGAACATGCCGCCCCAGTCGCGGAACTGCATGGTCAGGGTCACGCTCCCGCCGGGACGCAGGCGATACACGTCTTTGCGGCCCTTCTCCCATGACGGCACGTTGGCGGCGCTGCCGTCGCGGGCCAGGATCTGGCCTTCTTCAAAGTGGATGTGGATCGGGTGGTCCCATCCGCCGCCGCCGTTGACCAGTGTCCAGACCTCGCGCGTGCCGAACCCGGGCGCTGCCGAGACACGGCCAAAGTCCGCATCAAGCATGCTCCCGCCGTCTGTCTTGATGCCCCACGGGCCCACGAACGAGGTGACCGGATCGCTCTGGTTCTGGTTGGCGCCGGAGCCGAACTCGAACGTGCGCGTACGCGCCACCGGGATATTGGTCAAGTCAGGATTGGGGATCATCACGGCAGGCACCTGGCTTACGTCCGGAGTGGCTGGATTGCGCACCACTCGGAATTCCAGGAACTTGCCCACGCAGGGATCAGAACCGCTGTACTTGAGAGCTTCTGACAAGGTCAGCACGGCCGAGGGGCCTTTGCCGTCCTGGAACTCCAGCAAGTTGACGAACCACAGTTTGGTGTTGAGCGAGTACTGTGAGAAGTCAATCACGATGTCATAGCGCTCGGCGATGCCTTGCTCGTCCAGCTCTGTGAGCGTGATGGGGCTCGGCATCAGGTTGCCGTCATTGGCGATGAAGATCATCGGCTGGGCCTTGCCGGCGCCATTGGCGAGCGCGATTTTGAAGAACCGCGAGACGCTGGCGTTCAGGATGCGGAAGCGGTACTTGCGGCGCTCGACTTCGAAATAGGGTGTGTACGTCAGGTTAACGGTCATCACGTCGCCAAGGAAACCATCGAAATCGAAGATGTCCATGTTGAGCTGACCGTTGGCGTCCCACGCCTTGTCCGCGACCATCAGGTTGACGTCGTAGTCCAGGTTGCCCCAGGAGTTTGCGGTGCCGGAGGGCAGGCGGAGGTTGACGCCGTCATTGAGGGCCTCGTTACCGCGATCGAGCGCGCTGTACATGTTGAACATGGCCGCATTGCCCTTGTACACGTTCTGCGAGGTAAAGCTGAACATGTGATCGTGGAACCAGTGCGTGGACATGGTTTCATGCCAGTCGCCGGGGATCTTGTTGATCCCGCCCGCATCATTGGGGCCGCCGGCGCGAGGATCGGTGGCGTTCACATTGATGCTGTTGCGTCCCGCGAGTTGGATCGGCCAGTGATAGTCGTAGAACTGATTGGGGTAGAAATAGGCCCCGGTGAAGCCGTCATTCTCGGCGCCGTGGTGGCCGTTGTGTTCGTGGGTGGAAATGGTGTGGATACCGAAGCCGTTATTGGCGCTCCTGTCTGCCGGCAGCC